>DATNCU010000539.1:0-2034 GCA_035607145.1 Thermoanaerobaculia bacterium | reverse complement strand
CTTCGGCACGTCGTGCGGCCAGTAGGGCGCGTTGAAGTGCTCGACCTTCCCCGCCGGCCAGTTCTCCACCACCAACTTGAGAGGCCGCAGCACGCAAAGCACCCGCGGCGCCTTGGTGTTCAGGTCCTCGCGCACGGCGTGCTCGAGGAGCGCCACGTCGACCGTGCTGTGCGCCTTGGCGACGCCGATGCGGTCGCAGAAGTTGCGGATCGCCTCCGGCGTGTAGCCGCGCCGCCGCAGACCGGAGAGCGTCGGCATGCGCGGGTCGTCCCACCCCTGCACCAGCCCCGACTCCACCAGCTCGAGCAGCTTGCGCTTGCTCATCACCGTGTAGTTGAGGTTGAGCCGCGCGAACTCGTACTGGTGCGGTACCGCCTCGGTCCGGCAGTGCTCGATGAGCCAGTCGTACAGCACGCGGTTGTTCTCGAACTCCAGCGTGCACAGCGAGTGGGTGATGCCCTCGATGGCGTCCGAGAGCGGGTGGATGAAGTCGTACATCGGGTAGATGCACCACGTCGTGCCGCGGCGGTAGTGCTCGGCGTGGCGGATGCGGTACAGCAGCGGATCGCGCATCTTCATGTTCGCCGCCGCCATGTCGATCTTGGCGCGCAGCACCGCGGCGCCGTCGGGCAGCTCGCCGGCGCGCATGCGGCGTAGCAGGTCGAGGTTCTCGGCGACGCTGCGGTCGCGGTAGCGGCTGGGGGTCCCCGGCTCGGTGACGGTGCCGCGCTCGGCGCGGATCTCGTCCTCTGTCGAGCTGTCGACGTAGGCGAGCCCCTTGTCGACCAGCAGCTCGGCGAGCTCGTAGAGGCGCTCGAAGTAGTCGGAGGCGAAGTAGAGGCGGTCCTCCCAGTCGAAGCCCAGCCAGCGCACGTCGCGCTGGATCGCCTCCACGTACTCGACGTCCTCGGTGAGCGGGTTGCTGTCGTCGAAGCGCAGGTTGCACCAGCCGCCGAAGTCGCGCGGCAGACCGAAGTTGAGGCAGATCGACTTGGCGTGGCCGATGTGCGGGTAGCCGTTGGGCTGGGGCGGGAAGCGGGTGACGACGCGCGTGTGGCGGCCGGCTTCCAAGTCGGCGCGCACTATGTCTCTGATGAAGTCCTCGCCGGGCACCTGCTCGCTCATGGACCGCGGACTCTATCGTCCCCGGCGGACTACAATGGCTGCACCGCCTCATCGGAGGTCGACCATGGCGAACCCGCCGGGCACCCGGATCGACATCGCCGTCTGCCAGAAGCACGGCTTGCGCTACAACCGCGCCACCGACACCGGCTGCGCTTTCTGCCGCCGCGACGGCGAGGTAGCCGAGCCAGCGCCGGCGCCGATGCCCGCCGCGCCACCGCCGCGTCCGCTCCCCTCATCCTTGGCGACGCCGCCCCGGTCCGCTGCGCCGCGCGCGACCGGCGCGTCGAGCATCTCCGACGCCGCCGGCGAGCCGCGTTCCACCGTCGTCCAAGCCATCGACATCGCCACCTGCGACAAGCACGGTCTGCGCTACAACCGCGCCACCGACAAGGGCTGCGTGCGCTGCCGCGCCGAGAGCAGCGCCGCCACCGGCGGCACGCGTCGCGGTGCCGCGCCCGGCCGCGCCGCAGCCGAAGCGCCCGCCTCGCTGCCGATACAGCTCCTCATCGCGGCGCTGCTCGTCGGCGGCAGCGGCGGCCTCTTCTTCGCCGCTCACCAATCGGTGCTGGAGAGCTTCGCCGGCGGCGTGCTCGCCAACGCCGGCGAGGCCGGCGCCGAGGCCGCCGCAGCCCCCGGCGACGCCTCGTACGACGCGCCCGACCCGGCGTCCTGGCCGCCTCCGCGCCCCACTGCCACGCCGCCCGTCCCCCCCGGGATGCGCGGCCGCGGCCCCGCCGAGCAGCAGAAGCAGATCGAGGAGCTGTTCCGCCAGATGAAGGAAGACGAGCAGAAGGAGAACGGCCAGACGACGGAAGGCGAGAGCGAGGACGCGCCGCAGTAGCTCCGCTAGCCCTCGTAGACCTGATGCAGCGCCGTCGCGTGGCGGCGGAAGAGCAGCCCCACCAGGTG
>DATNCU010000516.1:0-3437 GCA_035607145.1 Thermoanaerobaculia bacterium | reverse complement strand
GCCACGGTGGCGGCGACGATCGCCGCCGCGAGCACGGCCTCGCCGATGCCGAGGACGTCCATGCGGAAGCTGACGTTGACGTGGTCGATGCCCCGCCAACCCCCGGCGTAGCTCAGCGGGCAGGCGACGCCGAGACCGGCGAGGGCGCCCACCCACCGCAGCGGCCGCGCCCAGCGCCGGCCGTCGGCGATCACGCCTCCCGTCCACAGCGCGAGCCCGAGGGTGATGGCGAGCGGTCCCCAGAAGTCCTCCAGCCGCGAGAACGCGGCGACCCCGCCCCACGCCACTGCGATGGCGAAGGCCCAGGTGAGCATCTCGGTGCCCGCCGCCTCCGCCCGCCGCGTCCAGCGGCGGACGAGGAACGGCACGGCCCCGGCGAGCAGCGCCCAGAAGAGCAGCGGCCTGTCTGCGGCGTTCCAAGGCACCACGAAGGCGAGCAGGCCCAGGTACCACAGCAGCCCCGCCGTGGTCGACTCGAGGACGTAGACGATCGGCAGCGCCATCAGCAGCCACAGGCGCATGAAGGCGCTGAAGTCGCCCGGCAGGTGGTAGGTCTGCGCGATCAGGCTGATGGCGGCGCCGATCGCCAGCGTCCACAGCGCGCCGACCGCCTCGTGCCAGCCCTCGCCGCGATTGCGCAGGAGCACCCACGCCGCCAACCCGAGCGCCACCAGGAGTGGCAGCACCGACAGCGCCGTGCGCACCGGGCGGCCGAGCTCGTCCCAGTTGTGGGCGATGAGCAGGATGATGCCGCCGCCGACGAGCAGCGCACCGAGCGTGCCGAACAGCACCATGACCAGCCGCCGGCCGCGCGCGGCGTCCTCAGCGCCGAAGTGGGCGGCCATGCGGTCGGCCGCCGCCTGGTCGAGGACGCCGCCCTCCACCAGGCGGGGGAGCTGCTCGCGCAGCCAGCGGATGTGAGCGCTCTGCAGCACGGTGACGCCTTGATGCGAGGCGCCGATCATGGCATTTCTACGCAGGCCGGAGGTGCGCCTTTCAACGGCAGTCGCGGTACGCTGCGCGCCGTCGGCCCCGTCGAGTCGCCGTGACCACGCACGATCCCTCCCCGCGCGAGCGCTGGACGCACGGGCCCGGCTATTGGCTGCTGCTGCTGGCGGTGGCGGCCGTCTACTTCGGCGCCGCCAAGGTCGGGCTCACCATGGCGTTCCTCGCCGAGCAGGTGTCACCCGTCTGGCCGGCGACCGGCATCGCGGTGGCGGCGGTGCTGCTCCTCGGGCCACGGGTGTGGCCGGGGATCGCCCTCGGCGCCTTCCTCGCCAACGCCACCGCCGACGAGCCGCTGCTGGTAGCGGCGGGGATCGCCGCCGGCAACACGCTCGAGGCGCTCGTCGCCGGCTGGCTGCTCCAGCGCGGCCGCCGCTTCCGCCTCGGCCTCGACGGCATGGCCGACGCGCTGGCGCTGGTGGGTCTCGCCGCCGGCGTCAGCACCGCCGTCGCCGCCACCGTCGGGGTCACCAGCCTCTGCGCCGGCGGTCTCGAGCCCTGGTCGCGCTTCGGCGCGCTGTGGGGCGTCTGGTGGCTGGGCGACGCCATGGGCGCGCTGGTGATGGCGCCGCTGCTGATCACCTGGCTGGAACCGGGCCGCGTGGCATGGCCGCCGCGGCGGGCGCTCGAGCTCGCCGGCGTCGTAACGCTCGGCGCCATCGCTTGCGCGTTGGTCTTCGCGGCGCGGCCGGCGCCGGCGCTCGCGCCCGGGCCGTCGCTCGAGTACGCGGCCTTCCCGTTCCTCGTCTGGGCGGCGCTGCGCGGAGGGCCGCGCGGCGCCACGCTGGTCACCTTCGTCACCGCGGCGGTGGCGATCGGCGGCACCCTCGCCGGCTCGGGACCGTTCGCGGCGGCGCCGCCGCACGAGGCCCTGGTTCTGCTGCAGGCCTACATGGGGGTGGTGGCGGTCACCGGGCTGTTCCTCGCCGCCGCCATTGCCGAGCGCGACCGCGCCGAGGTGTCGCGGGCCGAGCAGTCGCGGCAGTCGGAGCTCGAGCTGCGCGCCGAGGCAGAGCGGCGCGCCGCCGTCGAGGGCGAGCTGCGCGAGCGCGCCGAGCAGCTCGCCGACGCCGACCGCCGGAAGGACGAGTTCCTCGCCATGCTCGGCCACGAGCTGCGCAACCCGCTCGGCGCGGTGAGCAACGCGCTGCACGTGCTGCGCGCGGGCGGCGGTGCCGGCGCGACCGGCGGCGGGGCGCGCATGCTCGACGTCATCGAGCGCCAGGTGGGGCACCTGACGCGCCTCGTCGGCGACCTGCTGGAGGTGTCGCGCATCACCCGTGGCGAGATCTCGCTGCGCAAGGAGCCTCTCGACCTGCGGGCCGTGGTGGTGCGCGCGGTGGAGACGGCGCAGCCGTGGGTCGACGAGCGCGGCCACCGGCTGGCGCTGGAGCGCCCGCCCCAGCCGCTGACGCTCGCCGGCGACGCGATGCGGCTCGAGCAGGTCTTCGCGAACCTGCTGCACAACGCCGCCAAGTACACCAACCCTGGTGGCCGCATCGACGTGAGCCTCGAGCGCGACGGCGAAGCAGCGGTGGTGCGCGTGCGCGACGATGGCATCGGCATCCAGCCCGAGCTGCTGCCGCACGTCTTCGAGCTCTTCACGCAGGGCGACCGTTCGCTCGATCGTGCCCGCGGCGGGCTCGGCATCGGGCTGACGCTGGTGCGGCGGATCGTGGAGCTGCACGGCGGCACGATCGAGGCGCACAGCGACGGGATAGGGCGCGGCACGGAGATGGAAGTGCGGGTGCCGATCGCGGAGGCGCCGGCGGCGGTCGAGGAGGCGCCGGCTGAGCCACTGGCGCCGACCCACGACGCGGGCGACGACCAGCCGCGGATGTTGATCGTCGAAGATCAGCGCGACGCGGCGGAGGGGCTCGCCGAGCTGATGCGGCTGCAGGGCTTCGCCGTGGAGATCGCGCTCGACGGCCACGCGGCGCTGGCGAGCGCGCAGGCGCGGCCGCCGGCGGTGGTGTTGCTCGACCTCGGGCTGCCGGAGATCGATGGCTTCGAAGTGGCGCGGCGGCTGCGGCAGCTGCCTGAAGGCGCGCGGGCGTTGCTGGTGGCGTTGTCGGGCTACGGGCGCGACGAGGATCGACAGCGGGGGCGGGAGGCAGGGATCGACCACCACTTGGTGAAGCCGGTGGAGCTGCGGGAGCTGGAGCGCGTGCTCGCGGACGTGCGGCCGCGCGGAGGTTGACCTGCCGCGCTCGGCTCAGCCGCGCCGTCGCAGCATCCGATACCGCAGCTCGACCACCGTCCTTCCCCACAACGTGAACACCTGGTCGGCGCGTAGCACGCCGTCCTCGTCTACGTAGACGCGCAGGCGGTCGCGGAACGACGGGATCTGCTGCGCGTGGTGGCGGCCGCGGCCGTCCATCAGCTGGAAGTAGAAGCCCGGGTCGCCGAAGCGGCGCCCTCCGGTGTCGAGG
>DATNCU010000492.1:0-18067 GCA_035607145.1 Thermoanaerobaculia bacterium | reverse complement strand
CGACGCCGATCAGTTGCCGTCGGTGGGCCCCGGCAACGTGCTCGCCGAGCTGCTCGGCAGCGGCGTCGTGCCCAGCATTCGCCTGTCGCGCATCTTCCGCCAGGACGGCGCGGGGCTCATCGTCGCCAACGCGCATCGCGTGCTCGGCGGCGAGATGCCGATCGACGCTGCCGAGGGCGCAGCGAGCGACTTCTTCTCCATCGAACGCGAGGATCCCGACGAGTGCCTCGACACGCTGCGCCGCCTCGTCGCCGAGCGCATCCCCGGCCGCTTCGGCTTCGACCCGCGCGCGGACGTGCAGGTGCTGTCGCCGATGCGGCGCGGGCGGCTGGGCACCATCAGCCTCAACACCGAGCTGCAGGCGCTGCTCAACCCCAACGGCGCACCGGTCGAGGGCAGCCGCGGCCGCCTGCGCCTAGGCGACCGCGTGCTGCAGACCCGCAACGACTACCAGCTCGAGGTCTTCAACGGCGACCTCGGGCGCGTCGAGGCGGTGGACGACGTCGCGGCCGAGGTGCTGGTGCGCTTCGACGAGCGCATCGTGCGCTACCCCGCCGGCGAGCTCGACCCGCTCGAGCTCGCCTACGCCTGCTCCATCCACAAGTCGCAGGGGAGCGAGTATCCCTGCGTGATCGTCGTGCTCCACCGCGAGCATTACGTGCTGCTGCAGCGAAATCTGCTCTACACGGCGATGACGCGCGGCAAGAAGCTGGTGGTGCTGCTCGGCAGCAGGAGCGCCGTGCGGCGGGCGGTGAAGAACGCCGACCCGCAGAAGCGTTACACGCGCTTGGCGGAGAGGCTCCGCGCTTAGCGAGCATCGAGATCGCTTCGCTGCGCTCGCGATGACATGGCCGTCATCGCGAGGAGCGGAGCGACGAAGCGATCTCGATCTCGATGCGCCGCCTACGCCTGGCGGCGCTCCCCTTCCTCGGCCTCGTCACCGGGCTCTTCGGCCGGCTCAACGTGAGCCGCAGGCGCTTCGGTAACGACCGTCGCCGCGCTGGTGCTCGGCTCCGGCTCGTCGAAGTCGGCGAAGGGCTCCTCCCACTCGCGCTCGTCATGCCGCAGCGACTCGACGGCGGGACCCTCGACCACC
Source organism: Thermoanaerobaculia bacterium (assembly GCA_035607145.1). Classification (GTDB taxonomy): domain Bacteria; phylum Acidobacteriota; class Thermoanaerobaculia; order Multivoradales; family JAIOJS01; genus DASYQD01. The sequence goes on along the minus strand of DATNCU010000492.1, from coordinate 16,971 downwards.
GGCGCCTCGTAGCGCGGCGCCGGCGGCGGCGTCACGGGAAGAGGCGGCGGCAGGGCCGGCGAGAGCGGCACCGGGGCCGCTCCGCCGCGGCGGGCGAGGATCACCGCACCCACACCGACGAAGGCAGCGCCGAGGTTCACCAGCATCCAGAACAGCAGCAGCATCAGGCGCAGGAAGCCGCCGACGTTGCGTGAGCTGTCCACCACGTCCACGAGGCGCGCCATCAGCCAGGCGCCGTGGAGCAGGAAGAGGCCGAGCACGATGGTGGTCACCGGCCCCTGCAGCCGCCAGCCGAAGCGGTTCTCGCTCCAGCGCGCCAGCGCGTGGGCCGAAGCGAGGTAGCCGAAGAAGGCGGCGAAGACGCAGGCGAGCACGGCGAAGGGCCACAGGAGGATCAGCGGGATGCCGACGATCGACACCGCCAGCAGCACCAGCACGATGAGCATCGCCGGCACGAAGAGGATGATCGACAGGATGCCGACGACCCCCGCCTTCCAGGGCTGCGCACCGGCCGCCGCCGAGATGCGCTCCATCGGCTGGCGGCCGATCACCGCCGCCAGCGCACCGAGCAGGATGAGCACCAGCACGAAGACGATCGAGCGCATGAAGCGCAGCAGGGCGCCGTCGAAGTAGGAGTGGCCGGTGTCGATGTCCCAGCCGCGGCCGATGGTCAGCCCGCCGAGGCCCATGCCGCCGCCGGCGAGCCCCTGCCACAGGCTCACCTCGGTGACGCGGCCGAGGATCTCGGCGCCGGGCTCGCGCTCGACGGAGCCGCCGATGCTCACTACGTCGCCCATCACCCGCGCCTTCGGCCCGAGGTGGATGGTGCCGCCTACCGACACCGTGTTGCCGGTGACCAGGCCGGTGACGTGCTCCGAGCCGCCCACCGACACCGCGTCGCCGAGCACCTCGCCGTCGACGGTGATGCCACCGCCGATCGCCACCACGTCGCCGGTCGACTCGCCGGGCCGCACGTGCACCGGCGTGCCCATCACCACGCGGGCGTCGCCGTCGCCGCGGTGGGCGCCGCGGCGCACCGCGCGCTCCACTTGGCGGGCGACGTCTTCCTGCCGCTGCTGCACGTCGTCGGCGCGGCGCTCCATCTCGCGCTCGATGCGCTGGCGGATCTCCTCCTGCTGGCGCTCGATCTCGGCGCGGCGCTGCTCCATCTCGCGGTCCAGACGCTCGCCCAGCGCCTCTGCGTCGGCCTCGACGTCGCCGTCGTCGGGCGGCGGCGCCGTGCCGAGGCCGAACAGCTCGCCCAGCTCGTCGGGGTCGAGCTCGAGCAGGGCGCGCACCGGGGCCGCCGCCTCGCGGCCGATGCGGCGCTCGAGGTCGTAGGCCTCGGCCTCTCGGCCGTCGATGGCGAGCTGCCCGTCACGCACCTCGAGCGCGCGGATGCCGTCCATCGGCTGCTTGGGGCGCAGCAGCAACCCGTCGGAGACCGGCAGCACCTCGAAGCGGGCCTCCACCTGCTGGCGCAGCGGCTGGCCGGCGGAGGGGATGGGCGGGATCGGCGGGGCCGGGGCCGCGGGAGCGGCGGGCGGTGCGGGGGGAGCCGCAGCCGGTTGCGCCACGGCCACGGTGACCGTCGCGGCGCCCAGTACGAGCAAGAACCCAAGGCGAGACGCCAGGGCACGCCCCGGCGAGAGATAGCTATCCGACCTGCACATGACCAGCGCTCCTTTCGTCGAGCACACCCAGCAGGAGCCGACCCGCCGTCGCGGCGAGCAGGGTACAAAGGGCGACGGCGGCGAGCACCTGTGGGCTGCCGGCGGCGAGCGCCACCCAGCGAGCCACCTTGGCGAAGCCTTCCCACAGCGGCAGGAGGGCCGCCACCGCGTGCGCCACGCGCACCAGCAGCGTCGCCAACCCGCCGACCCACGTCTCCGGGGCCAGACTGTTCCAGACCCCCGGGAGCCACCGCGGCAAGAGGCCCAGCGCCGCGGCGCAAACGGCCAGCAGCCACAACGCCGCCTTTTCGAGCGGCCAGGCCCGCTCGACCGCCGCACCGGCCATCTGCGCCGTCCGGAGCATCACCCGGTCGGCGAAGCCGGCCGGCGCCGTCGGCCGCGGCAGGGCGGCGAACACCCGGGCGAAGGCCGCCTCGGCGGTCGCTTCCTCGCCGCGGGACTCGGCGTCGAGCCAGCGGGTCAGGTGGGGGTCCGGTTGATTCCGGTGGGGGTCGTTGTGACTGTCGCGCATCGCGTCGTCCTTCATCGCCCCCTACGAGCCCTCGGAGCCTTCGGTTTCAGCGTTTCCGGCTGGTTTCCACCCGCGGGCGGCAAGCAGGTCGGCCAGCCGTTTGCGGCCCCGGTGGAGGCGCACCTTGACGGTGCCCAGGGGCAGGCCGGTGACCTCCGCAATCTCTTGATAGGCAAGCCCTTCCTGGAAGCGCAGCAGCAACAGCTCGCGGTAGGCGGTGTCGAGGCTCCCGAGCGCTGTCTGCAGGTCGCGGGCGAGGGCGCGCCCGCGCAGCTGCTGCTCGGCGTCGAGCACCGAGGCGTCGGCCAGGCGCTCGATCGGCGAGCCGGTCTCGGACTCCGGGCCGAGGTCGAGCGGCGTGGTGTCGAGCCGCTGCCGGCGCAGGTGGTCGATGGTCGCATTGTGGGCGATCTTGAGCAGCCAGCTCGAGAGCTTCCAGCGCGGATCGTAACCGGGAAGGGCGCGGTATGCCTTGAGGAAGGTCTCCTGGGCGAGGTCCTCGGCGAGCGCAGGATCGCGCACCATGCGGGCCACCAGCCGGTAGACGGTGTCCTGGTGGCGCTCGACGATCCTTCGGAAGGCTTCGGCCGAGCCGGCGGCTGCGGCGGTGGCGAGGCGTGCGCCCTCCGGGTCGGCCACCGCAGGCCGCTCATCCGGGCGCTCGTCGGCCCCTCCCGCCATCGCGGTCATCACAGCCACCGCCTCCATGGGGGGCTCTACGCGATGCCGCACCGCAAGTTGCGCCCACCGCCCGCCCCCGTGCCCCTGAGATCGACGTCCGTAGGCTATAGTCCCCCGTCGCCCGGCAACACAGGAGATCCCGATGCGCCGATCTGCCGCTCTCGTCGCCGTCGTCGCCGCCGCCCTGCTCGTCGCCGCGCCGCTCGTCGCCGGCACCCTTGCCGGCGTCACCATGCCGGACTCGGTCAAGGCGGGCGACCACCAGCTCGCCCTCAACGGCATGGCGCTGCGCAGCAAGGCGATCTTCAAGGTCTACGTCGCCGGCCTCTACCTCCCCGACAAGGAGCACGACCCTAAGAAGGTGCTCGCCGAGAACGAGCCGCGCCGACTGGTGATGCAGTGGGTGCGCAACGTCGACAAGGCCGCCATCTGCGAGGGCTGGCAAGAGGGGCTCGCCGCCAACACCCCGAAGGCCCCGGACGAGGTGAAGCAGAACTTCACGGCCCTCTGCGGCCACATGCAGGACGCCAAGACCGGCGACCGCTTCATCTTCACCTACCTGCCCGAGAAGGGCGTCGAGGTGGCGATCAACGACAACGTGAAGGGCACGCTGGGCGCCAAACCATTCGCTGACGCCCTCTTCGCCTGCTGGATCGGCGAGCATCCGGGCCCGGGCGAGGCGTTCCGCGAAGCCCTGATGGGCAACGCCAAGTAGCTGCGAAATCGTTCATAGCCTTGAAGCCCCGTGCGTTTGCCGGTGGCTGTTTTTTTGCATGACCGCTGCGCGCAGGATCTAAGTCCGAGGAGATTCACGGTCATGAGCCACCGTCGCCCGATTCTCGCTGCGCTCTCCGCCGCCGCGCTGCTCGTCGTCCTGCTCCCGGGCGCGGCAGGCGCGCTCCCCGCCGGCCCTACGGGCCCGACGGTGACCATCGACGGCAACAAGGCCTCCGTCACCCTCGCCGCCGGCGGCGTCTCGCTCGACCTCACCCTCACCTTCGAGCAGGTGGTGGGGCTCAACGCCGCCAACCTCGGCATCTCCGCCCGCGTCGCCACCCCGAGCGAGCTGGTCGGCCGGCTGCCCGACAACGCCCTCACATCGCTGCCGGCGGGCTTCCCGCTGCTCGTCACCGTCGAGCCGCCCGCGACCGGCGGGCTCTCGTTCTCGGGCGTCGCCTCCGTCGACGTCCACACCCACGACCTCTCCTTCACCGCCGACACGCCGCTGCGCCTCTTCAAGGCCCCCGTCGGCGGCCCCTTCGCCGACGTCACCGAGAGCATGGGGATGGGCAGCTACCGTGCCCGCGGCAGCAGCGGCGGCTTCTCGCAGTTCTTGATCGTCGCCGACCTGCGCTCGGAGTCCGACGTCGTCGAGCAGAAGCTCGACGCGCTCGACGCCGCCTTCGCCAAGGGCGCCGCGGCCATCCCGACGTCGGTGCGCAACGTGCTGCAGGGATCGCTCTCCGCCATCCGCACGGCCTGGGACGGCGGCGACGTGCGCGGCGCGATCACCGCCGCCGAAGGGTTCGCGGCGGCGGTCAAGGCGGCCGCCGACGCCGGCAGCATGCCCAACGTCTGGCGCTCGGCGCGCGACCTCGACAACGTCGCCGGCAACTTGCGGGCGGCGGCCGGGACGCTGCGCTTCAGCTTGTCGCTGGCGGAATGACGTTGCGGTGCCGGCGCCGCCCGGCAGCTTCAGTGTCGCGGACCCTTGCTAGACTTCCGCGCAAGTTACCCTGAAGCTCTGAAGCTGACCCTGAAGCTCTGACACGGTTGCGGTGCTGCGTTGCCGGCACGTCTCACCCTGTTCCTGGCCGACCGTCCCGCTCGCGTGTACACGTTGCGCGAGGGGGGCGAGCACGTCGTCGGGCGCGACCCCGACTGCGCCGTGCGCATCGACGACGACCGCGCCTCGCGCCGCCACGCCATGCTGCGCGCCGGCCGCGGCGGCTGGCGGCTTGCCGACCTGCAGAGCAAGAACGGCACGCAGGTCGACGGCACGGCGGTGCGCGCCACGGGAGCGCCGCTCCTCGAGACGAGCTGGATCAGCTTCGGTGGCGTGCTCGCCCGTTTCGAGCAGCTGTCGGAGGAGGAGGCGTCGCGGCAGCAGGAGGAGCAGCTGCGCCGCTGGCAGAGCTCGGTGGAGATGCAGCGCCAGCTCACCCCGTCGCTCGGGCTGCCGGCGCTGTTGGACAAGTTGCTGGGCTCGGTGCTGCAGCTCTCGCGCACCGACCGTGCCTTCGTGCTGCTCGCCGAGCCTGACGGCAGCCTCGTCCTCGCCGCGAGCCGCGGTATGCCCGCCGGCACGGTGACCTCGGAGGAGTTCGCCGGCAGCGTCGGCGCGGTACAGCTCGCTTTGCGCGAGAGCCGCGCGGTGGCGACGAGCGACGCGCAGCTCGACAGCCGCCTCGCCCACCGCGCGAGCGTCGCGGAACAGAAGATCCGCGCCCTCGTCTGCCTGCCGCTGACCGCCGCCGATCGCCTCGTGGGCGCGCTCTACGCCGACAGCAGCCGCGCCGGTGCCGAGCTCACCGAGCTCGACGTCGACATCCTCACCGGACTCGCTTCCCACGCCGCGCTCGGCATCACCGTCGCCCGCCTCGACGCCGAGCTGGCGCGGGTAGCGGCGGGGCTTTCCGGCGCCGCGCCGACGTCGGCGCCGCGCGCACGGGGCGCGGCCGCGGCGCCGCGCGATCCGGTGCGCGAACGCCCGGGCACCACCGTGTCCGTGCCCGCCGACGACACCGGCCTGCGCTGGGACGAGCTGGTGACGGCCCACCGCGGTCGCCAGGGAGCGGTGCGGTGAGCGAGCCGCCTTCCGAGACCGACCCGGACCAGGAGCCCGACCCCGACGCGACGGTTGCCGGTCTGGACGCACCCGGCGGCCGCGACCGCGCCCCTTCTGCCGGCTCCCCCACTCGCACCCACGTCGGCATCGACACCTATCTCTCCACCGGCGCCACCATCGCCGGGCGCTACCGGATCGAGGGGATCGTCGGCGTCGGCGGCATGGGCATCGTCTACCGCGCGGCCGATCTGCAGCTCGGCGTGCCGGTGGCGATCAAGGTGCTGCGCAGCGAGCACGCGAGCGACCGCCGCTTCCGCGAGCGCTTCCGCCGCGAGCTCATCCTCGCCCGCCAGGTGAGCCACCGCAACGTGGTGCGCATCCACGACCTCGGCGAGGACGGCGAGCTGTGCTTCCTCTCCATGGACCTCATCGAGGGGCGCTCGCTGCGCGACCTGCTCGAGAAGGAGGGCGCGCTGCCGCTGCCGCGCGCCGTGCACCTCGTCAAGCAGCTCGCGCGCGCGCTCGCCGGCGCCCACGCGCAGGGCGTCATCCACCGCGATCTGAAGCCCGACAACGTGCTCGTCGACGCCGCCGACAACGCCTTCGTCAGCGACTTCGGCATCGCCCGCTCGCTCGGCGGCGCGGCCCTCACCCGCACCGGCATGGTGGTGGGGACGCCCAACTACCTCTCGCCCGAGCAGGCGCGCGGCGAGGAGGTGGACGGGCGCAGCGACCTCTACACGCTGGGGTTGATCTTCTTCGAGATGCTCGCCGACGCGCTGCCCTTCCGCGGCGGCAGCGATTCGGAGGTGCTCGCGCAGCGGCTGGCGGCGCCACCGTCGTTGGAGGCGCTCAAGGGCAAGGTGCCGCCGCGAGTCCTCGACGTGCTCCACCAGCTGCTCGAGCGCGACGCGGCGAATCGCTACCAGACGGCGCAGGAGCTGCTCGCCGACCTCGACGAGTTCGAGAAGGCGCCCACCGCGGTGGCGACCGGCTGGCTGCCCACAGGGCTGCGACGGCGGCAACTACGGCGGTGGGCGCCGCGCATCGTCGCGGCGATCGTGGTGCTGGCGGCGATCGGCGTGGCCGCCGCGTTGTTGCTGCCGCGCCTCCGGCAAGCGAACACTGCGCCGGCGCCGAAGACAGCGAAGGGCGCGCTGGCGGACCCTGTCGTCGCGGTAGCGGTGTTGCCGCTGGTCGACGAGACCGGCCGCCCCGAGCTCGCGTGGACAGGCCGCGGCGTTGCCGAGATGCTGGCGGCCGAGCTCGCGGAGAGCCCCAAGCTGCGCGCCGTCGACCCGCTGCGCGTCTTCCGCACCCTCGAGGACCTCGGGCTCCGCGGCGAGGCGCTCTCCGGCACCCGCCAGCTCACCACCGTCGGCGACCTGCTCGAAGCGGACCGCGTGGTCACCGGCCGCGTGCGCTCCGTCGAAGGCGGCATCGAGCTGCAGGCGCGGCTGCTGTCGCCGGAAGCACCGGGCGGCGGCACCTCGCTCGACGCCGTCGCCGCCAGCGCGCGCGAGCTGCCAGCGGCTGTGCGCACGCTGGCGGCCGACATCCGCCGCGCCCTCGCCGTGCCCTCGGCCGAAAGTGCGGCCGCGGCGCCGACAGGCGCCTCGCCGGAGGCGATGGCCGACTACGGTCGCGGCCTCGACCGCCTGGTCACCGGCGACGCCCTCGGCGCGGTGAGCTGGCTCGAGAAAGCGACGGCGGCCGAGCCGCGCTTCACCGCCGGCTGGCTGCGCCTCGCCGATGCCTACCAGCTGCTCGGCCGCGGCGAGGACGCGAGCGCGGCGCTCGAGCGTGCCGCCGCGAACGTGCAGGGCGCCTCGCAGCGTCTCGCCACCGAAGTGCAGGCGCGCCGCGCGCTGCTCGACGGCGACTCCGAGGGAGCCGAGCGCCTCCTCGCCGGCCTCGCCACCCGCTACCCCGGCGACGTCGAGCTCCTGGTGGCGCTCGCCACCGCTCGCGGCGAAGGCGGAAAGCTCGACGAGGCCCGCGAGGCGCTCGCGCGCGCGACGGCGCTCGACCCCAAGCACCCGCGCGCCTGGTACCTGCTCGGCAAGTACGCCATCCAGTCCGGCGACGCGCGCAAAGCGCTCGACGACTACCTGGTGCGCGCGCTGGTGATCCAGAACCAGCTGGAGAACCGCCAAGGGCGCGCCGACGTGCTCAACGCCATGGGTGTGGGCGCCGAGCAGCTCGGCCGCCTCGACGAGGCCGAGGACAACTACGCCAAGGCCGGCACCCTGCGCGAGGAGATCGGCGACACCCGCGGCTGGGCGACGACGCTGCGCAACCTGGCGCGCCTCGCCACCATCCGCGGCAAGAGCCGCGAGGCGGCGGCGCGCATCGCGCAGGCGCGGCAGCTGCTCGAGAAGCTGGGCGACAAGCGCGGCGTCGCCGACCTGCTCAACGAGATCGGCGTGCTCGAGGAGGAGCGCGGTCACTTCCGCCTCGCCCTCGACCAGTACCGCCAGGGCCTGCAGGCGCGCGAGCCGCTAGGCGACAAGCGGGCGCTCGCCGAGAGCTACAACAACGTGGGCTTCGCCTACTACATGCTCGGCGAGTACGACAACGCCTCGGTCTACTGGCGGCAGGCGCTCGACCTCTACGAGGGGAGCGGCGACAAGCAGGGCGCGGTGGAGGCGCGGCAGAACCTCGGTCTGCTGCAGCTCTCGCAGGGACGCTGGGAAGCGGCCGCCAAGTCACTGCTCGCGGCGCTCGACGAGGGACGCTCGCTCGACATGCCGGAGTCGACGGCGGCGGCCCACGGCTCGCTGGGGCGGCTGGCGTTCCTGCAAGGACGCTACGGCGCGGCGCTCGACTCCTATCGGCAGGCGCTCGACGTGGTGCGGCCGTTGGAGGACCAGCGCGGGCTCGTCGAGTTCACGCTGCTCGAGGCGGAGACGCTGCTGGCGCTGGGCGACGCGCCGGCGGTCGAGAAGCGCCTGGCGCAGGCGGCGGAGTGGCTGGGCGAGGACGGCAACGCCGAGCAGCAGTCGCACCTGCTGTCGCTGCGCGGGCGGCTGGAGCTGCAGCGCGGCCGCAACGCGGCGGCCGCGGACGCCTTCGCCAAGGCGATCGCGGCGACGGCGCAGAGCGACACGCCGGTGCTGCGGCTGGAGGCGCGACTGGGGGCGGCTCTGGCGGCACTGGGCAGCGGTAACGCGGCAGCCGCGGCGAAGGACCTCGCGGCAGTGGCCGACGAGGCGCGGCGCCTCGGCGATGTGCCGCTGCGTCTGGAGGCCGACGCCGCGTTCGCCCGCGCCGAGCTCGTGCGCGGTCGGGCCGCCGAGGCGCTGGGCGCAGCGCGGGACGGCCTCGCCGCGGTGCCGGCCGGACCGCCGTGGGGCGGCAGTTGGCGATTGCACGCCGCCGCGGCGGCGGCGTCCACGCGCCTGGGCCAGGCCGCCGCGGCCGACGCCTCCCGTACGCAAGCGCGCGCCGAGCTCGAGCGGCTGCGCCGCGAGCTGCCGGCGGCGCAGCGGCAGACCTTCGACGCCCTCGCGGAGGTGCGCGACCTTGCCGTCGCGAATCCCACCGGCTGACCCACCGGCGCCGAGCTGGGAGGACGCCACCGCCGTGCGCCCGCCCGAGCCGGCGTTGCAGGGAGGCGAGCGCGTCGAGCTGCTCGCCGCGAGCCTGCGCGAGATCACCCGCCAGAACGAGAAGCTCTTCGGCGAGCTGGTCGCCGGCGAGCGGCGCTTCCGCGGCCTCGCGCGCTCGGTGTGGAACGTCCAGGAGGCAGAGCGGCGGCGCCTCGCCCGCGACCTTCACGACGGCATCGGCCAGACCTTGACCGCGCTCAAGCAGCAGCTCGACGTCGTCGAGCAATCGGCGGCCGTCCTGCCAGAGGCGGCGCACGCGCGCCTGCGCGACGCCGCCGAGCTCGCGGCGCAGGCGCTGCGCGAGACGCGCGAGCTGTCGCGGCTGCTGCGGCCGCAGATCCTCGACGACCTCGGCCTCGAGCCGGCGCTGCGCTGGCTCACCCGCACCTTCTCGGAGCGCACCGGAGTGGCGCTGGAAGTCGACCTCGTCGGCATCGACGGCCGCTTCGCGCCCGACCTCGAGACCCTTGCCTACCGCGTCGTGCAGGAGGGGCTCAACAACGTCGCCAAGCACGCCGGCGCGAGCCGTGGCCAGGTGCTGGCACGTCGCGAGGGCGGCCAGCTGGAGCTGGTGGTGGCCGACGACGGGCGCGGCTTCGACGCGCGGGCGCCGGAGGGCGATGGCTCCGGCCTGCGCGGCATGCGTGACCGCGTCGAGCTGTTCGGCGGCCGCATCGACATCGGCTCGCGGCCGGGCAAGGGGACGCGTATCGTGGCGCGCGTGCCGTGCGCAAGCGCGGAAGAAGGGAGCGGCGAGGCGTGAACATCCGCGTGCTGGTGGCCGACGACCACACCATCGTGCGCCAGGGCGTCGTCAGCCTGCTCGAGGCGGGCGGCGACTGCGAGGTCGTGGCGCAGGCGAGCGACGGTGTCGAGGCGGTCGAGAAGGCATTGGCGACGCACCCCGACGTGGCGGTGCTCGACATCGGCATGCCGCGGCTGTCGGGGCTGGAAGCGGTGCGGCGCATTCGGCAGGAAGCGCCGAAGGTGCGCGTGCTGGTGCTCACCATGCACGAGGAGGAGGAGTACGTCATCCACCTCGTGCGCGCCGGGGCCAGCGGTTACCTGGTGAAGGACAGCGCGGCGGGCGAGCTGCTCGCGGCGGTACGCGCGTTAGCGCGCGGCCACGGCTACTTCGGACCTTACGCGGCGCGCGTGCTCGCCGAGCAGTACCGGCACCCGGAGGCTGCGCAGGCGATGGATCCTTACGGCGCGCTGACGGCGCGGGAGCGCGAGGTGTTCCACTTGGTGGTCGATGGGAAGACGACCAAAGAAGTGGCGAAGGCGCTTGGGATTTCGCCGAAAACGGCGGAGAACCATCGCACGCGGTTGATGGAGAAGCTCGACGTCCACAACACCGCCGAGCTGGTGCGCTACGCAGCGCGGCGGGGTTTGCTGCCGTAGATCGGTGCCAGCCGGTGCGGGCGCCGCGCTCCGCGGGTCCCCGCCTCGGTCCGTTTCCCACTCGTGCTCGCGAGGACGCTGCGCGCGAGCGGGAGCCCTCGGGCCCGGGCGCCCGCTCCGCGCGGCGCCCGCACCGGCTCGCGCCATTCGTGGCAAGCCCAGCCGCTAGAACCAGAGGAACAAGAGAAGAGCGAGGAGGATGCGGTAGACGACGAAGACCAACATGCTGCGGCGTTGGAGGAAGCGCAGCAGCCACGCGATCACTGCGAATGAAGTAATCGCTGAGACGGTGAAGCCGAGCAGCAGCGGCACGGTGCCGAGGCGTGCGCCTTCGCCGTGGAAGAGGTCGAGGGTTTCCTTGGCGGTGACGAGCAGGCCGACTGGCACCGAGAGCAGGAATGAGAAACGCGCGGCGCCGGGGCGGGTGAGGCCGGTCACGCGGCCGGCTGTGATGGTGGCGCCGGAGCGGGAGGTGCCGGGCAGCAGCGCGATCGCCTGAAAGGTGCCGATGAGTAGGGCCTGGGGCCAGCTCACTTGGTGCTCGTCGCGCTGGCCGCGGCCGATCCAGTCGGCGGCGCCGAGGAGGAGGCCGAAGACGAGGGTCGTCCAGGCGATCAGGTGCGGATCGCGGGCACCGGTGGCGACGAAATGAGCGAACAGGAGACCGGCGATCGCTGCCGGGATGGTGCCGATCCCGAGGTTGAAGAGCAGCGACGCCTCGCTGCCGATGCGCAGCGCCTCGCGCGAGAAGAGTCGCGGCGTCGCAGCGATCAGCTCGACGAGCTCCCGGCGGAAGTAGACGAGCACCGCCACCAGGCTGCCGACGTGGGTGGCAAGGTCGAACACCTGCCCCTGGTCCGGCCAACCGAGGAACCGCGGCACCAAGATTAGGTGCGCTGAGGAGGAGACCGGCAGGAACTCGGTGAGCCCCTGCACGACGGCGAGGACGACGGCCTGCAGCGCGGTCAGCGAATCACTCCGGGTCGCGGACCTGCGCGGCCTGCCACAGCTCGTCGTACTTGTCGCGCACGGAGGCGTCGAGCTCCTGGCCCAGCTCGCGCGGCAGGCCGAGGGCGCGAATCACCTCGAGCACGTCGGCGAGGTCCTTGAGGCGATGCGGCGCGCTGATGCCCGAGGCGAGCTTGAGCTCGAGGATTGTCGGCAGCGGCAGCAGCGCGACGCGCTCGCCGCGCACGGCCGCTCGGCCGGGGTCGGGGAACGCGACGGGCTTGGGCTTGCCGTCTCCCGGGTACTCGCCGGCGAGGACGACGTCGATGGTCACGCCGCTCGCGACGTCGCGCAGGCCGCGGCTGCCCGGGAACTTCTCCAGGTAGCCGCGGCCGAGCACGGCGGCCTTCAAGCGAGCGAGGCCATCGGCAGTGAGCAGGACGTCGACGTCGACCGTGACGCGGCGATAGCCCCACTCGTTGAGCGCCATCGCACCCATCACTGCATAGGGGATGTCGAGGCGGTCGAGGGTCTGCGCGATGCGCACCAGCGCGCGCTGCACGTCGGCCTGGCCCATGAAGAACCTCGTCGCCTCCTCCGCGGCCGCCCAGAAACGGGCCTCGCGCGCGGCGGGGAGGGCTTCGCTCATGTCGCGATCTTACGGTGTGAGCAGCGAGGGCCACGATGCAGGACCCACGCGAATGGCGAACGCGCGGACCGGCCGGCCGGTGCGGCGCTTGCGGACGGGACCACCTCGGCCCGATAATCGGTTCCGCCGCCGCGCCGCGTCGGCCTTCCCCACCACCACCCCCTTCAGAGGCATCGTGGCCCAACCTTCATCCACCGCGGACGCCGTGGGCGTCCCGGCGCCGACAGCACCGCCACCGCTTCGCCGCTGGCTGCGCGCGCTTCCCATCGGCATGGCGCTGCGGCAATCGCTCGCCGAGGGCTACTCGCTCGCGAGACTGCGCGCCGATCTGCTTGCCGGGCTGGTCGTCGGCGTCGTCGCGGTGCCACTCTCGATGGCGCTCGCCATCGCCGCCGGAGTGCCGCCGCAACATGGGCTCTACACCGCCATCGTCGCGGGCGGCGTCATCGCGCTCTGTGGCGGGTCGCGGATGCAGGTGTCGGGGCCGACCGCCGCGTTCGTCGTCATCCTGGCGCCGATCTCGGCGCAGCACGGGCTCGGCGGGCTGGCGTTGGCGACGGGCATGGCGGGGGTGCTGCTGCTGGCGATGGGGCTCGGCAAGCTTGGGCGGCTCATCGAGTTCGTGCCCTACCCGGTGACGACCGGCTTCACCGCCGGCATCGCCATCGTCATCGCCACGCTGCAGGTGAAGGACTTCCTCGGCCTGCAAACCGGCGCGCTGCCCGGGCACTTTCTGCCGCGTGCGCTGGCGCTCGTGCGCGCGCTGCCCAGCTTCCGCAGCGGCGATCTCCTCGTCGGCGCCTTTACGCTGGCGCTGCTGATCGTCTGGCCGCGGCTGGTGAAAGCGGTGCCGGCGCCGCTGGTGGCGCTGGCGCTCGGCTCGTTGCTCGCATGGGGGGTCGGACGCGCCGCGCCGCAGCTCGCCGCGGCGACGATTCAGGACCGCTTCCATTTCACCCTCGGCGGCATCCTCCACGGCGGGATCCCGCCGCTGCCGCCCCAGCCGGTGTTGCCCTGGCGGCTGCCCGGCCCCGGCGGCGCACCGCTCACTCTCTCCTTCGAGCTGCTGCAGTCCCTCGTCCCCGCGGCGTTCGCCATCGCCATGCTGGGCGCCATCGAATCGCTGCTCTCGGCAGTGGTGGCCGATGGGCTCGCCGGCACCAAGCACGACCCCGACGGGGAGCTGGTCGGCCAAGGCATCGGCAACCTGGTAGCGCCGTTCTTCGGCGGCATCGCCGCCACCGGCGCCATCGCGCGCACCGCCACCAACATCCGCTCCGGCGCGCGCACGCCCATCGCCTCGTTTCTGCATGCGCTGTTCATCCTCGCCGTCATGCTGGCGCTCGCGCCGCTGCTCGGCTATCTGCCGATGGCGTCGCTCGCCGCGCTGCTGCTCACCGTCGCCTGGCGGATGAGCGAGTACCGGCACGTCGTGCGCGTCACCCGCCGCGCGCCGCGCAGCGACGTCGCCGTGCTGTGGGTCTGCCTGCTGCTCACTGTCGTCTTCGACATGGTGATCGCGGTCTCGGTGGGGATCGTGCTCGCAGCGCTCCTGTTCATGCGGCGCATGGCGGAGGTCTCCGAGGTGCGCTCCCTCACCGAGGAGCACCACCACGCCTCCGGGCCGCTACCGAAGGGACTCATCCTCTACGAGGTCGCCGGCCCGCTCTTCTTCGGCGCCGCGCAGCGCGCCATCAGCACGCTCGAGCGCGCCGGGCAGTCGGCGCGCGCGCTGGTGCTCGACCTCGAGGGCGTGCCGGTGCTCGACGCCACGGCGCTGGTCAACCTCGAGTCGGCCATCGAGCGGCTGCTCGCGCGCGGCACCTTCGTCGCCCTCGGCGGCGTGCAGAAGCAGCCGCTACGCGTGCTGCTGCAGGGCGGCCTGCGCAACCGCGCCGGGCAGCTAGTCATCCGCCGCTCGCTCGACAAGGCGATCGCCGACGCCAAGGCGACGCTCGGCGGCGGAACGATCGCCGGCTGATCGCCTTGCGATTGTCGCGGGCGCTCAGCGCGCCGACGCCAGGAACGCGGCGGCCTTCGAACCTTCGCGCTCGCGCAAAGCGACGCACTCGGCCACCTGATCGGCGACGCGCGCCACCTGCGCGTCGATGGCGGTGGTGCGGCGCACGGGCGCGGCGAAGAAGGTGCGGCCCTGCGCCAGGCGCTCGGCCGAGCAGCCGCCGGCGAAGCGGGTGAGCGAGGCGATGCGGTCGGGTGGCAGCCGCTGCGCGAGCGCCGTCCAGTTGGCCTGCACCCATCTCCACACGCGCTCGCGGCCGGCGTCGTGGCCGGCCATCGCGAGCGCCACCGTGCGTAGCTCCTGCGGCCGCAGCGGACCGGTGAGCGTGTAAGCGAGCGCGCGCTCCGCGAGCTCCGGCCGCGTGAAATGGCTCAGCGCGCCGAGGAAGCGGTTGCGCTCTTCCGAGCTGGTCGCCGCCTCGAAGCGCTGCCGGTAAGTGTCGAAGAGCGCCGCATCGCCGTCGAGCGCTGCGAGCTCCAGCGCGCTCGCAACGAGACCCGGGTCCACCGCGGCCGGCCGCTGCAAGTACTCGCGCGCGAGCCGCGCACCCAGCGCCCGCACCGCTTCGTCGCGGCCGTCGTCGCCCAGCCAGGTGAGCAGCTGCGGCCGCAGCAGGCTGACGGTGGGGGGCTCGCCGGCGCGCGGCAGCTCGCCGAAGCGCGCCAGCGCCGGCCGCAGCGTGCGGCGCACGTAGCCCGCGAAGTCGCTACGCACGGCGTCGGATACGAACGCCAACCGCACGCGGTCGAGGCCCTCGATTACGGTCTCGATGACGTCCGGATCGGGATCGTCCGCCGACGCCGCGAGCGCGCGCAGGTACTCGTCGCCGCCGATGGCGCCGCCGTCGAGCAGCCCCGCCACGTTGCCGAGCAGGGCGATGCGCTCGCGCACCGAAAGCCGCTCGCCGGCGTGCGAGGCCAGCTCGGCGAGCGCCGGCGCCGCCAGCGACCAGCGGTAGTAGCCCTGCCCGCCGGCGTTGGGGAAGAGCCACGCGACAGGTCCGCCCAGCTCGATGCGCTGGCTCGCCGCGCTCACCAGCACCGGCGTCCTGCGCGCCGCCGACTTGCCGTCGGACCACAGCAGCACCACGGGCACCTGCCAGCTCTCTGGCGACGCCTGCGACCCGACGGCGACGAAACGCCGCTGCGTCACTTCGACGATGCCGCGCTCGGCGTCGACCACCTCGAACGAGAGCAGCGGGAAGCCGGGCTGGTCGAGGAACGAGCCCATCACCGCCGCAACGTCCTTCCCCGACGCCTTCTCCAGCGCCTGCCAGAGGTCCGCCGCCGCGGCGTTGCCGCCCGCGTGCGCCGCGACGTAGGCCTGGACGCCCCGCTGAAAGACCTCGGGCGTCAGCCACTGCTCCACCATTCCCAGCACGGCGCGGCCCTTGGCGTAAGTGAGGTCGACGTTGCTGAACACGTCCTTGGCGCGCGGCACCGGCCGGCGCACGGCGGGCGCGCTCGGCCGCGCGTCGCTCGACAGCGTCGTCTGGATGGAGGCGATGTTCTCGTTGCCGACGCCCAGCTCCGGGTGCACCTCGTCGACGATCTTCGGGCCGAGCCAGTCGGCGAACCCCTCGTTGAGCCAGAGGTCGTCCCACCAGCGCATGGTCACCAGGTCGCCGAACCACATGTGCGCCAGCTCGTGCGCGGTGACGTCGACGAAGCGGGTGCGCGCCGCGACGCTCGGCCCCTCGGGAGGGGTGAGCAGGATGCGGTCGAGGTAGGTGATGAGGCCCGGGTTCTCCATCGCGCCGCTGCCGTACTCGGGCACCGCGACGAAGTCGAGCTTGGCAAACGGGTAGCGCTGCCCGAACCAGCGCTCGAGCGCCGCGAGCAGCGGTGCCGTCTCGGCGCTCGCCATGGCGGCATTCTTCCCTTGGCCGGCGACGGTGAGGATGCGGGAGGGGATCGACGTGCCCGGGATCTCGACGACGTCGAAGGTGCCGACGGTGAAGGCGACGAGGTAGCTCGGTAGTGGCGGCGTCTCGGCGAAGGTGACCGTCTGCCAACCAGTCTCGGCGGGCCGCGTCGACTCGACCGGGTTGTTCGCCGCCGCGACGAGCCCTTTCGGGATGGTCAGCTCGATGCGCCAGGGGATCTTGAAGTTGGGCTCGTCGAAGCAAGGGAAGGCCTCGCGCGCGTCGACCGTCTCGAAGTCGGTGAACAGGTAACCCTTGCCGTCGACGACGGCGCGGTAGAGGCCGGCGGTGCGGGTGCCGAAGTCGTTGTGGAAGTCGATGCGCAGGCGGTAGCGGCCGGGGGCGAGCGGCGCCGAAGTGGTGACCTCGACGAGATCGTCGATCGTGGGTACGGCTTCCACAGCGATCTTCTCGTCGCTGTCACCGCGCTGCAGGGAAATCGCGCCGAGATCCATCGCCTCGGCGTGAAAACGGAACGAGCGCGTGGGCTGGCGAACCTCAAGCGTGATCTCCGCGGTGCCGCTGTAATCCGTGACCGAGGGATCGAGGCGGAGCGACAGGCGCTCGGCGGTGGGGACGACGTCGCCGCCGAGCCGCGCCTCGGGAGTCACCGGCGCGGCGGCGGCCGCCGCGGCCGCGGAGGACGTCGCGGCACCCGCGGGCGTCGCAGCTGGCGCGGCGGTCGCTGGAGCGGCTGGCGCCGCCTCGCCGCCCAACAGAGCAGCCACGCGGGCTCCTTCG
>DATNCU010000481.1:0-2728 GCA_035607145.1 Thermoanaerobaculia bacterium | reverse complement strand
ATCCTCCCCGTCGGTGCCGTCGAAGCGCACGGGCCACATCTGCCGCTCACCACCGACGGCATCATCGCCGAGTCGATGGCAGAAGACGCCGCGCGCCGTCTCGCCGAGAGCGACCTGCTGCCGCTGATCCTCCCCACCTTCGAGTACACCACCGCGCGCTTCGCCGCCGCGTTCAGCGGCACGCTCTCGGTGAGCGTCGCGACAGTGACCGCGGCGCTCATCGACGTCGGCCGCTCACTCGCGTTCCACGGCTTCCGCACGCTGGCGATCGCCAACGCACACCTCGACCCCGCTCACCTCGCCTCGCTGCACGCGGCGGTTTCGCAGCTACTCAACGAAGACGTGCTCGCCGTCTTCCCAGACCTCACCCGCAAGCCGTGGGCGCTGCAGCTGGGCGAAGAGTTCAAGAGCGGCGCCTGCCACGCCGGACAGTTCGAAACCTCGGTGGTGCTCGCCGCCCGCCCCGATCTGGTGCGCGAACAGGAGCGACGCGGGCTCGCAGCCAACCCGGCGTCGCTCTCTGTAGCGATCCGCGAGGGCAAGGAAACCTTCGAGGCAGCCGGCGGACCGCGAGCGTACTTCGGCGCCCCCGCAGCTGCGTCGGCCGAGGAAGGCCGCGCGACCATCGCCGCGCTAGGCGGCATCCTCGCCGAAGCCGTCCTCGCAGTGATTCGCCGCGGCTGAGCGCGCTGGCCACGGCTGCCGTCCTCGGATGCCCGGGAACTCTGCCCGCGATATCTTTGGCCGCGTGACGACCACACCTCTCGCCGGCAAGGGCGCCGTGATCACTGGCGGCGGCCGGGGCATCGGCGCGGCGACGGCGCGGCTGCTGGCGCAGGCGGGCGCCGCGGTGGTGGTGGCGGCGCGCTCCGCCGAGCAGCTGGCGGCGACCGTCGAGGGCCTGCGAGCCGAGGGGCATACCGCCTTCGAGGTGCGTTGCGACGTCACCGATCCGGCGCAGGTGCGATCGCTGCATGACCAGGCTGTTGCACAGCTCGCCAGCGCTGGGGCGCAAGCCGACATCCTGGTCAACAACGCCGGCGTCGCCCATTCGGCGCCTCTCAAGGCGATCACGCTCGAGGATTGGAACCGTCTTTTTGCCGTCAACGTCACCGGCACCTTCCTCTGCACCCAGGCCTTCACACCCGCGATGGTCGCCGCCGGCTGGGGTCGCGTCGTCAACGTCGCCTCGATCGCCGGCAAGATGGGGGCGCCCTACATCGCCGCCTACGCCGCCACCAAGCACGCGGTCGTCGGCTTCACACGCGCCGTCGCCGCGGAATTCGCCGCGCGCGGCGTCACCGTCAACGCCGTCTGCCCGGGCTACGTCGACACCGAGATGACCGTCGAGTCGGTGGCGCGCGTCGTCGGCAAGACGGGGATCAGCAGCGAGCAGGCCCTCGACTTCATGCGCCGCATGTCGCCGCAGAACCGGCTGTTCACCGCCGACGAGGTGGCATACCTCATCGCCTCGCTCTGCGACCCGCGCGCCGGCGGCATCAACGGCCAGGCCCTGGTGCTCGACGGCGGCGGCGTGCAGTCGTGAGGCGGCCTGAACGTCCTGAACGACGAGCATGAGCGAGCCGCTCGAGGTCGTCGATCCGCCGGAGCTGGGCCGGCCGCAGGGATACGCCAACGGCATCGTCGTGCCCGCCGGGCGGCGGCTGCTCTTCGTCGCCGGCCAGATCGGCTGGAACGCTGAGCAGCGCCTCGTCGGCGAGGACTTCGTCGAGCAGTTCGCACAGGCGCTCGCTAACGTGCTGGCCGTCGTGCGCGCGGCGGGCGGCGAGGCCGGCGACGTCGCGCGACTCACCGTCTACGTCGTCGACAAGGCCGAGTACGCGGCGAGCCGGCGCGAGCTGGGCAACAAATGGCGCGAGCTGATGGGCCGCCACTACCCGGCAATGGCGCTCATCGAAGTGAGCGGCCTGCTCGCCCCCGGCGCCAAGGTGGAGATCGAGGCCACCGCCGCCGTGCCGTAGAGGCGCGCACCGATCCACCGCGGAGATTCACACCGATGCCGTTGCAGTTCGACACCTTCCGCTTCGCCCTCGACGAGGCGACCGGCGTCGCCACGATCACGCTCGACCGCCCCGACCGCCTCAATGCGCTCACCTTCGAGGTCTACGCCGAGCTGCGTAAGGCCTTCCAGCAGCTCGACACCGAGCCCGGCGTGCGCGCCATCCTCATCACCGGCAGCGGCCGCGCCTTCTGCTCCGGCGGCGACGTCGAGGACATCATCGGCCAGCTCTTCGCCCGCGACTACGCCGGCCTGCTCGCGTTCACCCGCGCCACCGGCGACCTCATCCTCTCGATGCTCCACTGCCGGCGGCCGATCGTCGGCGCGCTCAACGGTCTCGTCGCCGGTGCCGGCGCGGTGATCGCCACCGCCTGCGACATGCGCATCGCCGGCCCGAGCGCGAAGATTGCCTTCCTCTTCACCAAGGTGGGTCTCTCGGGCGCCGACATGGGCGTCTCGTGGCTGCTGCCGCGCATCGTCGGCCTCGGCCGCGCCACCGAGCTGCTGATGACCGGTGATTTCGTAACTCCCGACGAGGCGCAACGCATCGGCCTCTACAACCGCGTCGTCGCCGAAGACGCCGCGGTGCTGCCGGAGGCGCGCGCTTGGGCCGAGCGCCTCGCCCGCGGACCGTCGTTCGGGCTCGAGGTCACCAAGCGGATGCTGCTGCGCGAGGCGGCGATGGATGTCGAGTCGGCGATGGCGGCC
>DATNCU010000458.1:0-4770 GCA_035607145.1 Thermoanaerobaculia bacterium | reverse complement strand
CGACGCCGCGGCGGAGCGCGCTGAAGGCGCCGCGCTCGCGCGCGCCATGCGCATCGTGCCGCCAGGGTTGACGACCGTCGGCGCCTCCGCCGACCAGCTGCCGCCGTCGGTGCCGCCGCTCCACACCAACGTCGACAGCTCCGCCCGCTGCTCGGCGGTGAGCAGTGCCACCAGCTCCTCCGCCATCGCGCGGGCGGTGCGGTGACGCTGATCGGGTTCCTTCGCCAACGCTCGCGCCAGGAAGGCGTCGAGTGCAGGCGGTGGCGCGGCGATGCGCTCGGCAAGCGAGGGCACCGGCTCGTGTACCTGCTGGTGCAGCACCGACAGCGGATTGGTGCCGAGGAACGGCGGCTGCCCGGCGATCATCTCGAACAGCATCACCGCCAACGCGTAGCGATCCGATGCCGGGCTCGCGTCGGCGCCGCGGGCGAGCTCGGGCGCCATGTAGATCGGGGTGCCCACCACCATGCCGGTGGCGGTGAGCCGCGTCGTCGCCTCGGCGAGCCGGGCGATGCCGAAGTCGCCGAGCATGAGCCGGCCGTCCTTGGTCACCAGGACGTTGCCGGGCTTGACGTCGCGGTGCAACACGCCGCGTGCGTGAGCGGCATCGAGCGCGCCGGCGAGCTGCAGCGTCCACGCCGCCACCAGCGGCAGCGGCTGCGGCACCCCCGCCATGCGGTCGGCGAGGCTGCCGCCGGGTAGGTAGGGCAGCACCAGGTACGGGCGCCCTTTCTCCTCGCCGAAGTCGTACAGCGGCAGGATGTTGGGGTGGTCGAGGCTCGCCACCAGCCGCGCCTCCTGCAGGAAGCGCTCGAGGAAATGTGGGTCCTCGGTGTACGCCGAGCGGATGACCTTGACGGCCACGGTGCGGCCGAGCACGGCGTCCACGGCGCGGTAGACGACCGCCATCCCCCCCTGGCCGATCAGCTGCTCGAGCTGGTAGCGGCCGAGGGACTCGCCGACTTGCAGGGCCATCGGGGGCGGTGCGACCTCAGGCGCCGCCGATGCCGGCACCAGTTCCAGAACCGGTGGCGTCGGCGGAGGAGGCGAACAGCCGCACCGCGTTGCGGCCGCCCTGCTTGGCCTCGTACATCGCGCGGTCGGCGGCCTCGTAGAGGGCAATGCCGTCGCGCATCCCACGGCCGAGCTGGGCGACGCCGAAGGAGCAGGTCACCGGCACCTGAAAGCCGGCGTACTCCACCGGCGTGGCGGCGATGCGGTCGCGCAGCTTCTCCGCCAGCTGCTGGCCGTGCTCGGCGTCGGTCTCCGGGCAGAGCACCACGAACTCCTCGCCGCCGACGCGGGCGAAGACCTGCTCCTGGCGCAGCGCCGTGCGCACGCGGTCGGCCACCTGCTTGAGCACGAAGTCGCCGCAGAGGTGGCCGTAGGTGTCGTTGACCGCCTTGAAGTGATCGATGTCGAGCAGCACCAGCGTCAGCGGACGGACGTAGCGGCTGGCGCGCGCCACCTCGCGCTCGACCTCCTCGTCGTACTTGCGCTTGTTGAAGATCTCGGTGAGACCGTCGCGCATCACCAGGTCGTAGATGGCGAGGTGGTAGGCGTTCTCGACGTCGCGCTCGTGGAGGAACTTGAAGTGCACGGCGCCCACCTGGAAGCGGTCGCCGCTGCGCAGCTGCTGGTTCTTGGGGATGAGGCGGTCGTTGACGTAGGTGCCGTTGGTGCTGCCGAGGTCCTCGATCACCACGTTGCTGCCCTGGTGCTCGAGCCGCGCGTGGGCGCGCGAGATGGACAGCACCTCGGGGAAGCTGATCTCGGAAGTGGGCGAGCGGCCGATCTCGATCACCGAGCCGGGACGCAGCCGGAAGCGCGTACCCAGCGTGCGGTTCTCGGGATGGGCGATGAGGATGACGTTGGCCTCGATCTCGCCGGCGCCGGCGACGCGCCGCTCCTGCGAGGCAGAGGGCTGCCACGCCTGCGTATGCCCCGACTCGCGCAGCTGGGCGAGGTCGATGCTGTCGGTGCTCGACTCGTTCATGCCGCGGGCGCGCCTGGAGCCGTTCGAGACTTGTTCCTTCGGCCGGGGAGCATCCGTCACCGTTGGTTTTCCGAGATCGACGGGCGATGTTAACACAGCAACGGCGCCGCTCCGAAAGAGCGGAACTTCTGAGCAGACAGGGAATTGCCAGAAGTGGGCCGGCACCGGCGATCCGTGGCAGACCCTTTCCGCACCTGGTCCCAGATGGCCGTCACCCACCGGACATGATCGGGCCTGTCATCGACAGGCTGACGGCGATCATCGCCGACGCCGAGGCGCGGGCGAGCCGCACCGGCTACTTTCGAACGGCGCGAGCCTCGGCCCCGCGGCCGTGACCTCTACAACACCTCGGCTACGAAGCGCGCGAGCAAGCCGTCCGCAAATGGCGTCGGCCGCAGCCGGCTCGCGAGCTGCCCGGCCGGGTCGTCGCCCGACATGTAGTCGCGCGCGTACATCATCACGCGCTCCCTCATGTGCTGCTCGGTCATCTCGCAGTGGAACTGCGCGCCGTAGACGGGCTTGTCGGCGACCCGCACCACCTGCTGCGCGCAGCGTGCGGTTGAAGCGAGCGTGAGGAGGTTCGGCGCCACGCGGTCGATACGGTCGTGATGGCCGAGGTGCGCGGCGAAGGTGCGTGGCGCGTCGCGGAAAAGCGGATCCTCGGCACCGGCGGCCGTGAGCTCCACGTCGAAGGTACCGATCTCCTCGTTGGCGGGATCGTGCACGACGGAGCCGCCGAGCGCGCGGCCGAGGAACTGGTGCCCGAAACAGGCGCCGAAGAACGGCCGGCCGCGGTCGACGAGCTCGTTGACGAGGTCGCTCAGGGGCTCGGTGAAGGGATAGTCGACGTAGGCGGAATGCGCTCCGGCGCCGCCAAGGATCACCACGTCAGCCGCGAGAGCCTCGGCCACGCTGGGCACCGGCCGCTCCACCACGTTGATCGCCTGGAGACGCTCGGGCTCGAGACCGAGACGGTCGAGAAAGCACCGCTGCTCATGCAGCTCCGCCCGCGGCTGGTCGCGAACCTGCAGGAGCAGCACGCGAGCCGACGCTGGCGGCCGCATACCGCTCCGCTCTCGATCAGCAGGTGCTATCGCTGTGTCAGCCATGACGGGCGGGATTGTAGCCCGCCGACTGATCACGACATTGCGAGGATGGTGCGGGCGCCGGGCGGAGCGGGCGCCCGGACGGGAAACCGACCGAGGCGGGGACCCGTGGAGCCCGGCGCCCGCACCGTCCGCCACCGACGCCAAGCCAGCCCAATTGCTCGACGCTCCTCGCCGCGAGGAGCGTTTTCCGCTTCCCAGGGCTCTAACTCCTTCGAAGGGCGAGCCGAACGGAAATGCGTTGGCCTCCCGGCGCGGTTGCACCGCGTGGACTACCATCTCCTGTAACCCATGAGGACATTGCTGCCATGCTGAAGCCGCTTCGCGCCGGACTCTTCCTCCCGGCCGCCGTAGTCCTCGCCCTCGCTTTTGCGCCACCGGCCTTCGCAACCGAGGGCGCTGCAGCCGTACCGGCTCCGCCGGCCGTCGCCGACGTCAAGTCCCCCGACGTCATGCCCCTCTCCCAGATCCAGCGCGGCCAGAAGGGCTACGGCGTCTCCGTCTTCGCCGGCACCGCGCTCGAGCGCTTCGACGTCGAAGTCCTCGGCGTCCTCCATGACCTCTCGCCCAACGTCAGCTACGTCCTCGCCCGCCTCTCCGGCCGCGGCCTGGAAGAGTCCGGCGTCATCGCCGGCATGAGCGGCAGCCCGGTCTACATCGACGGCAAGCTGGTGGGCGCCGTCGCGTTCTCCTGGCCATTCGCCAAGGAAGCCATCGCCGGCATCACCCCCATCGAGGCGATGCGCCAGTTGCGTGGCGGCGCACCGCCGCCGCTCGCGGTGCCCACCGCCGCCATGGCGACGACGCGCGACCTCGCAGCCTTGATCCCGCAGATCCAGAAGCGCGACGCCGCCACGGCCACGACCACCGCACCGTCGAGCCGCGACACCCTCGTCGCCGCCCTCGGCAAGCTGCGCCCGCTCGTCGGCGGTCAGGCCTCCGGCGCCGTCGCCTGGAGCACCACCGGCTTCGCGCCGCTCACCCAGGAGCTCGTCGCGAGAGGCCTCGGCGGCGTCGCCCCTTCCGGCCAGGCGCCGCCCGGCACCGTTCCCACCGACCTCGCGCCCGGCTCCGCGGTGGCGGCCGTGCTCGTCGACGGCGATCTCCGCCTCGCCGCCACCGGCACCGTCACCGACCGCACCGACGCCGGCGTGCTCGCCTTCGGCCACCCCTTCCTCGGCCTCGGCAACGTCGAGATCCCGATGGCGGGAGCCGAGGTCGTGGCCGTCGTCGCCAATCAGTACAGCTCGTTCAAGATAGCCAACTTCGGCCCCACCGTCGGCGCCTTCCGCCAGGACCGCCTCGCCGGCATCTATGGCGAGGTGGGCGCCACCGCCTCGACGCTGCCGCTCGACGTGCACGTCGAGTCCGGGCGCCAGACCGACTACCACCTGCGCCTCGCGCGGGTGCCGCAGATCTCGCCGATGTTGCTCGGCCTCTCGGTGCTCGGCGCGCAGGAGGCGGCAGCGCAGAGTACCGGCCCGCTGGGCCTCGACCTCGAGGCGAGCTTCGACCTCGGCGAGCGGGGCGTCGTCAAAGTGACCCAGAGCTTCGACGGCGACAGCGCCCCGACCGACGCGGCGCTCCACATGCTCGCCTTCGGCAACTTCTTCTTCAACAACGGCTTCGCGCAGGTCGACCTGCGCAAAGTGGACGTGCGGCTCACCA
>DATNCU010000449.1:0-4785 GCA_035607145.1 Thermoanaerobaculia bacterium | reverse complement strand
CCGCTTCGAGGACGTCGGCGTCGAGCTCGGCGTCGACCTCGGGCGCTACCTCTACCTGAAGGGCAGCTACACGCGCGGCAACCCGGTGTTCCTGCGCGACCCCAACGCGCTCGCGGGCGACAACGGCACCGAGGCCAACCTCGCCGACCCGCCGCATCCCGCGCTCAACAGCGGCGTGCCGATCATCTATGACGCCGAGGTCGAAGAGGCGGGCTCGGGTGGCCACGAGGAGACCGGCGCCGGCCTCGGCCTGCGCCTCTCCAACGAAGACGGCAGCCGCCGCGCCGACTTGCTCGCCTTCGGCTACCAGCGCACGCTCGCGCCGCGCGTCGAGATGGAAGGCTCGCTCTACGGCGGCGACCTCGACCTGCTCGACGTGCCCTTCGGCACCTTCCCCGGCCTCGACGGCGACGAGAAGAAGGAGGCGGGCGGGAACCTCTGGGTGTACCTCGGCGGCTTCTCGTTCTTCGGCCAGTACGTCGACCAGGAGATCGCCGGCCTCGGGCGCACGGGCTACGAGGGCGAAGTCGCCTGGCGCTTCGAGCTGCCGCTCTTCGCCTCGCTCGCCGGGCAACAGCTCTTCCCGTCGATCGCGCCGTCGTTCCGCTACTCCAAGCTCGACCCCGACTTCCTCAACCCGCCGCCCGGCCGAACTCCCGCGCCGAGCTTCGCCTGGGAGTGGGAAAAGACCGACGCCGGCATCCGCATCGGCATCGTCCCCGGCACCGACCTCACCATCGAGAAGTCCCACAACCGCTTCCTCACCGTGCGCGGCTGGAAGACTTACGACGAGCTGCTGACGACGCTGCGCTGGCGGATGTGAGGCGGGCGCATGCGTCGCACGGAAGAGGACGAGCTCGAGAATCGCGAGGCGCTTGCATCTCAGGCGTATCTCGATTCGATCGAGGAAGCGCGCGAGGACTATCGGACCGGTAAGGCGACATCGCTGCGCGATCTCGCCGTGTCTGAGTAGGCCTACGTTTCGCGTCCTCCCGGGCAGATGTGACCGATTGCTCTTCCGCCCGCTGCACTGACCTGCTAGGGTTTTGAGCCCATGTTGCGCTCGAGATCGGTCTTCACGGCGCTAGTCATCGTCCTGTGTCTTGCGAGCGTCAGAGCACAGGCTGCTGCTGCACCTTCGGTCGTAGTGGCGGTGGACACCAGCCGGTCGCTGGACGCAGCCACGCTGGCGGCGATGAGCGAGACGGCATCGGCTGCGCTCGGCGAGCTACCGGCGGAGACGGTGGTCGGCGTGCTCGCCTTCGATGATGCACCGCGCTGGGTGCTGCGAGCGGGCTCGCCGGCCGAGGCGGCGGCGGCGCTGGGCACGCTGGCGCCGGCGGGCAGCTACACGCTGCTCGACGATGCGCTGTTCACCGCGGCACGCGAGGTCGGACGCGGCGGTGTCGTGTTGCTGCTCACTGACGGGCGCGACGAGAACTCGGCGACGACGGTCGAGGACGTGGCGCGGGCGTGCGAGGCGCGCGGGGTGCGCGTCGTCGGCGTCGGCGCCGGCAAGCGGCTCGACGAGCGGCGGATGCGGCGTTTGGCGCTGCTCACCGGCGGCAGCTACGTCGGCCCTCTCGCATCGGTGAAGCCGGCCGAGGTGGGCGCGGCGCTGGTCGCGGCGGCGAGCGCGCCGGTGGAGGTGGCGGTCGCGAAACCGGTCGAGACTGCGCCGGCGGCTCCGCCGTCGGGCGAGGCGGACGCTGCCGCCCCGTCATCCGGCGCGACAAGCCCGGCACGCGAAGCTGGCAACGTACCCGTCGCCCTGCGCACGCAGGACCGCCCCGCGGCGGCGTCGACCGCTGGGGCGAGCTCCGACGCCGGCGCGCCTCGGTCCAGCTGGCTCTCCAGCCGCTGGTGGTGGATCGCACTGCCGCTCGCGCTCGTTGCCATCGCCGTGCCGGTGGCCGCCGCCGCGCGCCGCCGTGCCGGCGAACGCACCACGATATGCAAGCGCTGCGGCAAGGAGTATCCCGCCGGCGAAGACTGCGCGCACTGCACCGCCGCCGACTCCGAGCTCGCGCTGCAGGAGCGTCTTCGCAACCGCGACCTGACGCGCCTCGAGGACACCTCGGAGCTGCGCCTCGACCAGGTCAACGAGGTCATCACCGGCGTCGTCGACCTCGACGCCATCGAGAAGACGCGCGTCATCGCCGACCAGAGCATGCTGCTCATCCGCGAGCCCGGCGAGTCGCAGCGCTCGTTCCTGCTGCGCAGCGACGGCGCCTTCGCCGTCGGCCGCGACCCGCGCACCAACACGCTGACGATGCGCGACCCGGCACTCTCGGCGCGCCACTTCAAGGTGGTGCCCGACGACGGTTGGTTCTACGTCGTCGACCTCGACTCCACCAACGGCACCTACCTCAACCGCCGCCGCGTGCGCGCGGCGAAGCTTTCGTCGGGCGACGTCATCCAGGCCGGCCAGGTGGAGCTCGAGTTCCGCTCCTTCCTCGGCAACGTCGCCTGAGGCGAGCGCGCGAGTGAACGCGCCCGAGCTGGCGCGGTTGATGGATCGCCTCGGCACCACCGGTGCCGCGGCGCTCGCGAGTCTCGACGACGAGACGCTGCTCGCCGCCTGGGGCGAGACGGTGGAAGCGTTTCTCGATCCGCGTTCGCCGGAGCGTACCGAGATCGAGCCGGCGCTTGTCGCATCGAGCGGGCTGTCACCGCAAGGCCTGGCAGCCGGGCTCGAAGCGGTGCTCGGCGGCGTGCGGATGCACCACGCCGAGGCGCTGCTGCGGCGCACCAGCGTCGCGCAGAGAACCAGCCCAGGCACCGGTCCTCCACAAAGTCGTCGCGCGCCGGCGCTGGCGGTGCTCGCCGGCAACCTGCCAGCCCTCGCGGTGCAACCGCTGCTGCCGGCGCTCGCGGTGCGGCGGCCATTGCTGCTCAAGTCTTCTTCGAGCGAGCCGTACTTCGCCCCGGCGTTCGTGGCCATGCTCACGCGCCGGCTTCCCGCCCTCGCCGACGCCGTCGCCGCAGTGAGCTGGCCGGGTGGTGACACGGCGCTGGAAGCCCCGGTGCTCGCCGCGGCGCACTGCGTGCTGGCCTACGGCGACCGCGCAACTGTCGCCGACCTCGCGCGGCGGGCGGATGGCAAGGTGATCGACTATGGCCCGAAGCTCTCGTTCGCCGTCGTCGCCGCCGACGCGGAGCTCGCGAGCGCCGCCCGCGGCATCGCGCGCGACGTGGCGCTCTTCGACCAACGCGGCTGCCTCTCGGTGCAGGCTGTCTTCGTCGAAGGCGAAGCAACGCGTGCGCGTAGTTTCGGCATCGCCCTCGTGACGGCGATCGACGAGATCGCCGCGACGCTGCCGCCGGGCCCGGTCGATGCTGGTCTCGCCGCCGCGGTACAGCAGGTGCGCGGGGAGGCCGAGCTGCGAGGCGCGCTCGTCGGCTCGCTGTCGTTAGCCGCCGGCACCGTGCTCCTCGAGTCGGCTGATGCGTCGCTTGCCCCCTCGCCGGGCCTCCGCACGGTGCGCGTCTACGCGCTTGCCACGCTCGCCGAGTTGCCCCTTCGTCTCGTCGGCTGGGAGCCGCTGCTACAAGGAACAGCCCTCGCGGGCAATAGCGCCTGGGAGCTCGCGCCGACGCTCGCAGCCCTCGGCGTCTCGCGCTGCGCGGAGCCGGGAGAGCTCCAGTCGCCCGACGCCTCGTGGCACAACGGCGGCCACGACCCGCTCAATGCGCTGGCGTAGTTGCGTTTCGCCTACCGACTCGCCTTCGGCGCGCTGCTGTCGAGCACCTTCTTGATCGCCAGCTCTGGGATGCTCCACTCCCCTCCGGCGATGCGGCCGACTTCCTTGGTGCCGCGGTAGACGACGCCGGTGGGGACGCCGGTGATGCCCATGCGCTTGGCCTCGGGCTCTTTGTCGAAGGGCGACGGCAGGCCGTAGAACTCGAAGCGCACCTGCGAGCCGGCGAGCGCTTCGGAGAGGCGCAGGATGCGCGGCACCATCTGCTGGCAGTGCGGGCACCAGTTGCCGAAGAAGACGCGCACGCGGATCGGTTTGGCCGCCTGGCGCAGCGCGCGCACCAGCGCCGGCGATGGGCTGTACTGCTTGGCGCGGAAGGCGTAGCTCGAATCGTGGTCGATGAGGTCCTTGCCGGGGTGGAGGCCGAGCAGGTACGGCTTCTCCTTGAGCCGCGCCGGCTTGCCCTCGACGGTGAAGGCGACCTCCATGCCCTCGACGGTGAAGCCGCTCTCCTGCACCGGCTTGGCGTCGGCGAGCAGGAAGGCGCGGCCGTCGCCGCCCACCACCACCTTCGCCGGCTCGACGCGCTGTACGGCCTTCTCGCGCGGCATCAGCAGCAGCGCGTTCTTGAGGCCGGGGCCGGTCATCAGCATCGCGGCGCCGGCCTTGTCGGAGCGGTACATCTTGACGCCGGGCAGCGGCGCGCCACCCACCACCAGCACGTACTCGCCGATCGGCTCGAAGTCGCGCAGCACCGGATGGGGCGGGATCATCTGCGCGCCGGCGGGTACGAGTGGCAGCAGCACGGCCACGGCGAGCAAGGCCGGCACCAGGGTGCGGCAGGTCAGCACACGATCAGGCATCGCACGGAATCTCATCGCGTCGAGTCTCCTGGAACATCTGGATGACCGGCGGCCGGCAGGCCCGGCACGGTACGCAGCACGCGGCCGTCCTCGACGAGGAACGAGCGCGGCAGGGTTCGGTAGAGCGGTCGCAGCAGGGCCGGCGGCGCCTCGCGCACCGGGAAGGTCGGGCCCCACTGCCAGGTGAAGGCGGTCTTCTCCTCCAGCGTGGCGCTGGTGAG
>DATNCU010000441.1:0-2421 GCA_035607145.1 Thermoanaerobaculia bacterium | reverse complement strand
GACTGCACGATGACCTGCCGCGAGAAGCCGGTGACCTCGTCGACCTCCTCCTTCATCGTCTCGCCGTCGATGACGTCCTTGTAGTGCACCACGCCGCCGACCTCGCTGAGGATCGGCAGGGTGTAGGGGTCCCACTCGAGGAGCAGCACCCCGGGCTCGATCTGCTGGCCGTCGGTCACCTTGATGCTGGCGCCGTAGGCGACCGAGTACCGCTCCTTCTCGCGGCCCTTGGCGTCGAGGATGACCAGCGAGCCGGTGCGGTTCGTGACCACGAGGTCGCCGGCACGGCCGCGCACGGTCGACAGGTTGATGAACGAGATCACGCCGGGGTTCTTGGATTCCTGGCGCGACTGCTCGGAGGCGCCGGCCGCGGTGCCGCCGATGTGGAAGGTCCGCATCGTCAGCTGCGTGCCCGGCTCGCCGATCGACTGCGCCGCGATGACGCCCACCGCCTCGCCCATCTCGACCATCTTGCCGGTCGCGAGGTTGCGGCCGTAGCAGCGGGCGCAGGCGCCGCGCCGCGACTCGCAGGTGAGCACCGAGCGGATCTTCATCCGCTCGAGGCCCGCCGCCTGCACCGCGCCGGCGACGTCCTCCGTGACCTCCTGGCCGATCTCGACCAGCAGCTCGCCGGTCAACGGGTCGTAGACCTCCTCCTGCGCCACGCGGCCGACGATGCGGTCGCGCAGCGGCTCGAGGATGTCGCCGCCCTCCATGATGGCGCCGACGAAGATGCCATCGATGGTGCCGCAGTCGGGCTCGGTGATGATGACGTCCTGAGCGACGTCGACGAGGCGACGCGTCAGGTAGCCGGAGTCGGCCGTCTTGAGCGCGGTGTCGGCGAGGCCCTTGCGGGCGCCGTGCGTCGAGATGAAGTACTCGAGCACCGACAACCCCTCGCGGAAGTTGGCGGTGATGGCGGTCTCGATGACCTCGCCCGAGGGCTTCGACATCAGGCCGCGCATGCCGGCGAGCTGGCGCACCTGCTCGCGGCTGCCGCGGGCGCCGGAGTCGGCCATCAGCGAGATCGGGTTGAGCTGCCCGGTCGCCTTCTCGATGCCCTTCATCTGCTTGAACATCTCTTCCGACACCCGCTCGGTGGCGCGGTGCCAGATGTCGATGATCTTGTTGTGGCGCTCGCCGGCGGTGATCACGCCGTTGGCGCGCTGGTCTTCGATCTCGAACACCTCGGTCTTCGCCTGGTCGAGGATCTCGCGCTTGGTGTCGGGGATCACCATGTCGTCGACGCCGAACGAGATGCCGGCGCGGGTGGCGTAGGTGAAGGTGACCTCCTTGAGGTCGTCGAGCAGCTTCACCGTCAGGTCGTTGCCGTGCTTGAAGTAGCAGTAGCCGACCATGTCCTGCAGGCCGCGCTTCTTGAGCAGGCCGTTGACGAACGGCAGCTCGGCGGGCAGGTGGAGGTTGAGGATGACGCGGCCCACCGACGTGTCGATGAGCTGGTTGTCCAGCTCCTCGAGCTCGGCGTGCAGCACGTCCTGGCTGTCGTACTGGGTGTCGAGGTTGAGGTAAGGGCCGGTGTAGCGGACGCGGATCGGCGTCTGCGTCTCGACCACACCTTCCTGATAGGCGAGCAGCACCTCGTCGAAGCTCGAGAAGGCGCGCCCCTCGCCCTTCGCCCCCTTCTTCGCCATCGTCAGGTAGTAGCCGCCGAGGACGAGGTCCTGCGAGGGCACCGCCAGCGGCCGGCCGTGCGCCGGCGAGAGGATGTTGCGCGCCGAGAGCATGAGGATGTGGCTCTCGACCTGGGCCTTGGGCGACAGCGGCACGTGCACCGCCATCTGGTCGCCGTCGAAGTCGGCGTTGAACGCCGCGCAGACGAGCGGATGGATCTGGATCGCCTTGCCCTCGATGAGCACCGGGTGGAAGGCCTGGATGCCGAGCCGGTGCAGCGTCGGGGCGCGGTTGAGCAGCACCGGGTGGTCCATGATGACCTCCTCCAGCGCGTCCCACACCGCATCCTCTTCGCGGTCGACCATCTCCTTCGCCGCTTTGATGGTGCCGGCGAGCTGCTTCTGCTCGAGGCGGTTGTAGATGAAGGGCTTGAACAGCTCGAGCGCCATCTTCTTGGGCAGCCCGCAGTTGTGCAGCTTGAGCTCGGGACCGACGACGATCACCGAGCGGCCCGAGTAGTCGACGCGCTTGCCGAGCAGGTTCTGGCGGAAGCGCCCCTGCTTGCCCTTCAAGGTGTCCGACAGCGACTTGAGCGGCCGGTTGTTAGAGCCCTTGAGCACGCGGCCGCGGCGGCCGTTGTCGAAGAGGGCGTCCACCGCCTCCTGCAGCATGCGCTTCTCGTTGCGCACGATGACGTCGGGGGCGCGCAGCTCGAGCAGCTTCTTCAACCGGTTGTTGCGGTTGATGACGCGGCGGTAGAGGTCGTTGAGGTCGGAGGTGGCGAAGCGG
>DATNCU010000425.1:0-6560 GCA_035607145.1 Thermoanaerobaculia bacterium | reverse complement strand
CGATCCGCCTCCCCACCGAAGCGGAGTGGGAGCGGGCGGCGCGCGGCGGTCTCGAGGGGAAGCTCTACCCGTGGGGCGACGAGCCGCCGGAATCGCGCCCCGACTACGCGCGCCGCTGGCTGCACGGGCCCGAGCCCGTCGGCACCTCCCCGCCCAACGGCTACGGGCTCTTCGACATGTGCGAGAACGTCCACGAGTGGTGCGCCGACTGGTACGACCCGCGCTGGTACGAGGTGTCGCCGGCTGACGACCCCCGCGGTCCAGCGACCGGCAAGCGGCGCGCCTCGCGCGGCGGCGCCTGGCGGCACGAGGTGAAGATCGCCCGCTGCGCGGCGCGCAGCAGCATCCCGCCGCACCTCTGCTACGAGGACTACGGCTTCCGCGTCGCCTGCGGGCCCTGACAGTCGACCGCTCCGGACCGCCGGATGCCGCCGGCTGTCGAATCGTCCTGGCAAACGGCGAAATAGCAGAGTAGTGTCCGTCCAAGCACTACAACGAGCGAGCCTCCGCAAAGGGTGACCTCGGCCGCCCGGTCGCCGCG
This sequence comes from Thermoanaerobaculia bacterium, assembly GCA_035607145.1. Taxonomy (GTDB): domain Bacteria; phylum Acidobacteriota; class Thermoanaerobaculia; order Multivoradales; family JAIOJS01; genus DASYQD01. The sequence goes on along the minus strand of DATNCU010000425.1, from coordinate 6,019 downwards.
GAGCGCGTGACACACCAGGAGGCGCCATGGCGCACAGCATCGGGTACGTCACCTCGAAGGAGGCCCTCATTGATCCGGCGGCGCACGCCGCCCACGATCCCGCCGCCGCCTTCTTCGCCAACTGGGACCCGGCGGTCGACAACGCCTTGCGCGGCGGCGACCTGCTCTGCGCCGAGATGTCCCGGCTCGCCTACGCCGACCGCGCTACGGTGCGCGAGTGTCTGCGCTGCGCGGGGTTCCGCAGCGTCGAGTTCTTCGGCGGCGAGGGCCTGCTCGCGCGGCTGCGCTTCCGCGGCACGGAAGGGTTCGTGGCGCGGGACCGCAGCGGCGTCGTGGTGCTCGCCTTCCGCGGCACGGAGTCGAAACGGCCGGAGGACCTGCTCGCCGACGCCGACTTCCGGCAGAAGCCCTGGCCGGAGTCGCCCGCGCGCGTGCACGCCGGCTTCCGCCGCTGCTACCTGGCGGTACGCACACGTGTCCGCAAGCTGGTCACGGCGCCAGGGGCCGGCGACGCCAAGCCGCCGCAGCTCTTCATCACCGGCCACAGCCTGGGCGGCGCCGTCGCCACCTTGGCCGCCGCCGACCTGAGCTCGCTTGGGACGAAGGTCGCCGGCCTCGTCACCTTCGGCTCGCCGCTGGTGGGCGACGCCGCCTTCGCCACCACCCTCGCCGGCGTGCCGGCGCGGCGCTACGTCGACTGCTGCGACCTCGTCACCCGCGTGCCGCCCGAGAAGCTCGACCGCGAGCATCTGCAGGCGCTGCTCGCCGACGTCACCGGCAAGGGTGCGCCCGCAGGCTCGTTCGAGGCGCGCGTGCTCCGCGCGTGGACCACCGCGGTGGGCAAGCTGCTCCGCGTCTGGAAGAACGCACCCGAGTACGTCCACGTCGGCGAGCTCCACTATGCCAACCAGGACGGCGTCCTCAGTAAGGGCGTGCGCGACGAGGAGCGCCGCAACGACCAGCAGGCCGCGCGCCAGAAGTACCCGCAGGACCAGGGTCCGGACGTCGTCGCCCTGCGCGACCTCGCCGACCACGCGCCCATCAACTACGTCTCGGCGCTTGCCGGCCGTCGCGCGAGTGAGCCCATTAGCGAGGTTCCACCAACCCCCGCACCCCGCCTCTACGAGCTCAAAGAGGTCATCGAGGCCGAGAAGGTCTCGATCGACCAGCGGCGCGCCGGGCAGAAGCAGCCGCTCCTCGCCGACAACCCGACGACGTGGGGCCTCTGCCTCTCCGGCGGCGGCATCCGCTCGGCGACCTTCGGCCTCGGCGTGTTGCAGGCCTTCGCCAAGCACAACCTCCTCGCCCGCTTCGACTACCTGAGCACCGTCTCCGGCGGCGGCTTCATCGGCAGCTGCCTCACCTCGCTGCTCTCGCGACCGCGCGGCTCGAAGACGCGCGAGCCCTGGCGCTACGAGATCGGGCTCGACGGCAAGACCTTCCCGCTCACCGGCCTCTCTCCCGAGGAGCCAGACCGCCTCGCCGCCGACACCCGCCTGCACGTGCGCAACCAGATGCACCACCTGCGCACGCACAGCGAGTACCTGATGTCCCACCGCGGCATCCTGAGCCGCGACGTGCTGCGCGCGGTGGGGCAGATCTGCGGCGGCATCGCCTACACGCTCACCATCTACGTGCTGCTCCTCGTCCTCAGCGTCACTCTGCTCCACGTCCTGGTCTCGACTCTCGACCCCGACCTACGGCTGCTCGAGCCCAAGGCGGCGATCGCCGTCAAGCCCGATCTCGAAGGCCTCAAGTACGTCAAAGCCTTCTTCGCCGAAGCGTGGCGGCAGCGCATCCAAGTCCCGTTGGTCGAGATAGCCACGGCCGCCAACCTCAAGTGGAGCGGCATCGCCCTGCTGGCCGGCTTCGCCTGGGCTGGGGCGTGGCTGTTGTGGCTCGAGCGCAGGCTGGAGCGGCTGGCGAGAGACGGCGACGAAGACTTCACCGTCCAGCGCGCCGGCTGGAGCGCCGATGACGAGCGCGAGGCGCACGTGGTCTGGCGCTTCAACGTCGCCTCGGTGCTGATCGCGACGGCGCTGACCGCGGCCGTCTCCGCCAAGCACACCGGCTTCGCCACGTCGCGCCTCTGGCACTCGGGCCTGGCGCTGCCGGTCGCCTTCGCGGTCGGCGGCGTGGCGGCGATGCTGCTGCTCGTCGGCCTCTACGAGACGTTCAGCCGGCACGTCGACTCGCGGCGCGACCGCCGGCGGCGCTCGCTGCGCGGCGCCATGATCGGCTCGGCGTGGCTCGGCCTCTTCGGTGCAGCCGGGACGCCCCTCTTCCTGATCGCCGTCGCCGCCCTCGGCAACCTGCCGTTCAAGCTGTTCGAGGCCCTGCTCATGCTCGCCGTCGGCTACCTGCTGGCGCGTAAGCCCACCGCCAAGGCCGGGCTCTTCGGCGCGCTCCGCCTCGGCGCGCGGCCGGTGCTCACCGCGGTGACCGTCGCTTTCCTGCTCATCACCATCGCCGGCATCTCGCAGGCACTGCTGTGGGCCTACGGCCTGAGCCCGGTGACGGCGCCGCTCACCGCCCTGGCCACCTGCTTGGCTGCCGCCGCCGTCCTCGCCCTCGTCGGCATCGCCATCGACGCCAACCGCGCCTCGCCGCACTACTTCTACCGCGACCGTCTCACCGAGGCCTACCTGCAGACGACGTCGCCGGTGTTGCGCCGGGACGGCGCCGGGCTGGAGGACCTCCAGCAGGGCAAGCCGGTGACGCTGCTGCGCAACGACGAGGACCTGCTGCTGCGCAACGCCGGCGTCGAGGTGGACGGTCAGGGCGGGCGCCGCCAGCACGGCCCCTACCACCTGGTGGTGGCGGCCCTCAACCTGCGCGGCTCCGATGAGCTCAACCGCCGCAGCTTCCTCTCCGACCACTTCCTCTTCTCGCCCGGCTTCGTCGGCTCCTCGGTCACCGGCTTCGCGCGCACGGACGACTACGAAGGCGGCCAGGTGCGCCTGGCGCGCACCATGGCGATCTCCGGCGCCGCCGTCGCCTCCGCCGCCGGCATGAACAGCTTCTGGGCGCAGTCCTTCTTCGCCACCCTCTTCAACGTCCGCCTCGGCTACTGGATGGAGAACCCCTGGTGGGAGGCACGCCGTCGCGTTCTCGGCAAGCGCTCCCCGCGCTTCCCGTTCTGGCCGGCCTACCTGCTGCGCGAGCTCAGCGGCAAGACCCACGCGCGCGGCAAGCTGATCAACCTCTCCGACGGCGGCCACACCGGCGACAACCTCGGGCTGCTGCCACTGCTCGAGCGGCGCTGCAACTTCATCGTCATCGCCGACGCCGAGGCCGACGCCGCGCACGGCTTCGGCTCGTTCATGAACGCCGTCCGCATGGCGCAGGTGGAGCTCGACGTCGAGATCGACGTCGACTTGGGGCCGATCCAGAGGCGCAAGAAGCAGGACGAGGGCTACGAGCTGAGCGAGTCCGCGGTGGCGTTCGGCAAGATCCACTACCCCGAGCGCACCGGCGCCGACGGCAAGACGGTGACGCCGCCGGAGGGCAGGCTCGTCTACGTCAAGGCGGCGGCCGCCCGCTTCGCCTTCGGCAGCGAGGGCACGCCGCTGCCGGTCCACGTCACCGCCTACCTGCGCGAGAACGACACCTTCCCGCACCAGGGCACCGTGGACCAGTTCTTCGACGACGCGCAGTTCGAGTCGTACCGGGCGCTGGGGTTCCACGTCGCTGAAGCGGCGGCCGTGGAGGTGAAGGCGCGCGAACGGACCGCCGCGGAGGAAGCTGCGAGGAAGGCGGCCGAAGAGAAGGCTGCGGAAGCCATCGCCGTGACGTTGGTGCAGAGCCCGGTGCTCGAAGGCCTGACGGCGGAGCTCGATACGCCGGCGTGACCGCCGCACGAGCTCGACGGCCACGCTCGACCGGCGTGGCCGCGACGCTTGACCGCCGCTCTGCGCCGGTGGTGTGATCCGTGCGCATCCCCGCGAACGCGGCGCACCGCTTCGAACATCCTTGCGCCGGGAGGATCGAGCGTGAACGAATCTCGCACGTCCAGCCGGATGTCCATGCGCCTCGTCGTTGCCGCTGCAACGCTCCTCGCCGCTCTCGCCACCGACCCGCTCCGCGCGGCGGCGCCCGGCTGCAGCGCCGAGCGGCCCGAACCGCTGCTGCCGAAGGACCCGGCGCTCTGCGCCCAGCTGCTGCCGATCGTGCAGCACCCCGGCGCCTCGGAGTACATCGACAACCTCGCCGCCTACCAGGAGAAGCTCGGCGACTTCCTGCGCAACTTCTGCCACCGCGACGCCAAGAGCGGCTGGAAGCGCGACAAGGGCGTGCGCGACACCGGGCCGTTCACCGCCACCTTCGACGGCATCAGCTGGAGCGGCAGGCCGAACGGCACCCACGCGCCGGTGGTGGTGTGGTACTCGCCCGAGATGATCGCGTGGCTGCGCGCCAACCGTCCGGGTGAAGGGAAGACAGCGCCCAGCGAGCCGACGCCGGTCCCCGACGGCGCCATCATGGTCAAGGAGATGTTCCCGGCGCCCGCCGCCGCCTGCGCCGGCGTCGACCCGCTGAAGCTGCTGCCCACCAGCGGCTCGGCGATCATGGTTCGCGCCCGCGGCGCCTCGCAGGACGGCTGGTTCTGGGGCTGGTTCGGCTGGAGCGGCTGGACCCCCGACTGGCCGCCCGACGCCACCAACCGCTACCCCTTCCAGGGCTTCGGCCAGTACTGCCTCAACTGCCACGCGACGGCGCGCGACAACCACACCTTCGCGAGCCTGCTCAACGTCGAAGGCGAGCCGGGCAACCCGCTGGTCTTCCTCTCGCAGCACTTCTTCGAGCCCGAGCCGGTGGCGGCGCACCACCGCTTGGTGGCGCTGCCCACCGACGACGCGCCGCGGCTCGGGCAGCCGAACTACGTTTACAACCGCGCGCTCACCGAGGCGCTCGTCGCCGGCGGGCTGCCGCGGCCGAGCTGGGAAACGGTGTCGCAGCTCCCCTCGCAGACCTTCGACGAGGTGTGGGTGGAGCCGGGCACCGTCACCGCGCGCAGCCAGTTCGTCACCTCCACGCAGTGCATCGGCTGCCACGACGCCGGCGCCACCGGCCTGCAGTTCGACATGACGGCGCCCAACCCGCACGGCGACAACCTGCTCAACCTCTCGCCGTACGCGACCTGGCGCACCTCGCCGATGGGGCTCGGCGGCCGCGATCCGATCTTCTACGCCCAGCTGCAGAGCGAGATCGGCTTCCACCCCGAGGCCGCGGAGACGCTGCAGGGCGTCTGCATGGGCTGCCACGGCGTCGCCGGCCAGCGGCAGTTCGAGATCGACGGTGGAGGCAAGCGAGGCGACGGCGCCGCGGCCGGCGACGACGAGTGCCCGCCCTTCCTGCGCGAGTACGCGAGCGCCGTGCCCTGGCCCGCGGACACCTCCGTCAACCCAGGCGCCAAGCTCGCCCACTACGGCGCGCTGGCGCGCGACGGCATCAACTGCGCGTCGTGCCACCACATGCTCGCCGGCGAGGGCCCGGAGAACCCGGCCATCCACGCGCCCGAGAACCGCTGCGTGAAGGAGCGCCAGGACTTCCTCAACCCCCACAACCGCGGCTTCGCCAAGACCTTCACCGGGAGCTTCCTGCTCGGCGCGCCCGGCGAGCTATATGGCCCGTTCGCCGACCCCAAGACCAAGCCGATGGAGAGCGCGCTCGGCATCAAGCCGGTGCACACGACGGCGATCCAGAGCTCCGAGGTCTGCGGCACCTGCCACACCGTGCACCTGCCGGTGATGGTGAAGGGCAAGGTCGTCGCCCACGTCTACGAGCAGGGCACCTACCCCGAGTGGGCGTTCAGCGCCTACCGCACCGGCGACACGCCGACCGGCAAGCTGCCCGGCGGCGCCGGCGCGCGCGCGCAATCCTGCCAGGGCTGCCACATGCCGAGCCGCGACGCCGACGGCAAGCCCTACCGCAGCAAGATCGCCGGCATCCAGGAGCACAGCAATTTCCCCGAGGTGGAGAATGGCCTGCCCGCGGCGGATATCGATCTGCCGTTGCGGGA
>DATNCU010000424.1:0-5045 GCA_035607145.1 Thermoanaerobaculia bacterium | reverse complement strand
GTGCCGGCGAGACGCCAGCTGGGCCCGAAGGCGAGGTGCTGCCCGCTCCCGACGACCGCGTGCTGCTGTTCGCCGACAGCCTGCAGGAGCGGCGGCAGGCGCAGGAGGAGCGCCGCCACGAGTGGGAGACCTGGGTCACCTGCCGCGTCGACCGCGAGGTCTTCGCGTTGCCGGTCAAGCAGGTGCAGGAGATCCTGCGCGTCTCGGCGCTCACCCGCGTGCCGCACGCGCCGTTCCCGGTGCGCGGCGTCACCAACCTGCGCGGCTACGTGCTGCCGGTCGTGGACCTGCGGGTGCGGCTGGGGATGCCGGCGGAGGAGCCGGGCCCGCGGCACCGCGTCATGGTGGTGCACTCGCGCGGGCGGCTCATCGGTCTGCTCGTGGATGCCGTCGAGCAGGTGACGCAGATCGACCGGCTGGCGGTAGAGCCGGTGCCGGACGACGTGATGACCGCGCAGTCGTTCTACCTGCTCGGCGTCTACCATGTCGACGACAGCGAGATGGCCATCCTGCTCGACGCCGACAAGGTGCTGCAGGTGAGAGACGCTTCCCAATGAGGAATCCGGCCGGGACCTCACCCGGCGTCACACGGTAGCCGCGGCCCGGCGCGGCGAGCGAGGGTCGCGGACGATGGTCGAAGCAGAGCCAAGCTGGGAGGAGTGCATGGAGCTGCTCGACCAGCTCCCCGCATTGCCTACCGAGGCGCGGGTGGCCGCGATCGAGCGGCTGATCCGCAACAGCAGCCCGGTGATCCGCGAGCGCGCGCTGCGCACCGGCGCCGCGGTGGTCTCCGACGAGCGCCTCGAGTCCTACCTGCGCGAGGAGGCGGACGACGTCCTCCGCAACGCCGGGCTCGAGATGCTCAAGATGCGCGGGCCGCGGGCCCTCGGCCTCGCCGTGCGCCTCTTGCGCGACGGCGACCCCGACGTGGTGCTGCAGTCGGTGCTGGCGCTCGGCCACGTGCGCGACCTGCGCGCGCTAGAGCCGCTGCGCGCGGCGCTCAACCACGACGACGCCAACGTCGCCGGCGCCGCCATCGAGGCGGTGGGCAAGCTCGGCGACGCCCGCGCCATCCCCGACCTGCTGCCCTTCCTCGACGGCGACCCCTGGCTGCAGCTCGCCACCATCCAGGCGCTCGGCGACCTGCGCTCACCTGCGGCCGTGCCACCACTAGCCAAGCTGCTCACCGACCTGATGGTGGGGTCGCTCGCCGCCGAGTCGTTGGCGCGCATCGGCGGCGGCAAGGCGTTCCAGGCGCTCTGCCGCCACTGGCTGCGCTTCCGGGCCGAGCTCGACGCCGAGACGATGGTGGGGCTCCTCGCGCACGTGCTCGAAGGGTTGGGCACGACGCCGCGCAACCAGGAGGAGCTGCGCGCCTCGCTCGCCTCGGTGCTCGACGGTGGCGAGGAGGGGACGCGGATCGCCGCCGCGCGCGGGCTGCTCGCCCTCGGCCCCGGCGCCGAGGACCGGCGTGCCCTCGAGCTGGTGTGCGACGGCCCGGCCGACGCTTCGGTGTTGCCGGCGTGTCTCGCCAAGCGCAAGGACCTCGTCCCCGACCTGCTCGCGCAGCCCGGAAAGGCGCGCTCGTGGGGGTTCCTGCTCGCGAGCCGCTTCCCTCGCGCCGCGCCGCTGCCGGCGCTCGCCGCCGCCACCCGCGACGAGCTGCCGCCGGCGGAGCTCATCGGCTCGATCGTCAAGGCGTTCCGCAAGGTTCGTCATGAATCGCTCGCCGCGGCGCTGCTCGACCTCTATCTCGAGGCGCCGGCGGACTATCGCGGCGCGCTGGCGCCGCTCATGGGCACCCACCGCAACGAATTGCGCGCGTTGCTCGCCGAGCGTAAAGACGTCGACGACGAGGCGCGGCTGATCCTGGCGGCGCACCTCGGGCTCGCCGCCCGCGACGTGGTGGCGCACATCGTCGCCATGGAGCACGAGGGGCGGCTGCGGGTGCTCGAGCAGGTGGCGACGCAGGAGGAGCTGGTGCGCCAGCTGCCGTGGGACGAGTGGCTGGCCGAGCGGCCGGACCTCTACGCCGGGCTCGCGGCGCGGGTGGCGGCGGAGTTCTCGTTGCGCGAGCTGGTGCCGCCGTTACGCGCCCAGCTCGCGCAAAGGCCGAACCCGGACCTCATCCGCGCGGTAGGGGAGCTGGGAGACCGCGAGAGCGTGCCGGTGCTCTTGACGCTGCTCGAAGGTGGCGGCGGTGCCGCACCGGGACGCAATCTGGTGCCGCTCATCCTCGAGAGCCTCGGGCGCGTCGGCGGGCCGGAGGCGCGTCAGGCGATCCGCCGCGCCATCCTCGAGGGGCGCTGCGAGCCGCGCATCGGCTACCGCGCGCTGTCGCTGTGCGCCATCGAGGAGGACGACGCGCTCTTCCGCCGCGCCGTCGGGCATGCCGACTGGTACGTGCGCCTCGCCTGCGCCGACGTGCTCGGCCGCTTCATGCGGCCGGAGAACCTGGCTGCGCTGTCGCAGCTCGCCGCCGACCCGGTGGGGATCGTCTCGCAGCGGGCGTTGTCGTTCCTCGAAGCGTAGAGGCGTAGCGAGTGGCTCTCACCCACGGCCCTGCCGCCATGACGCCGGAGGAGCACTTGCTCCTCAACGAGGTCATCGAGCGGCAGTTCGGCCTCTCCTTCGCGCCGGCGAAGAAGGAGTTCCTGGAGTCGCGGCTGCGGCCGCGCCTGATGAGCCTGCACCTGCGGCGCTTCATCGACTACTACCTGCTGCTGCAGGTCGACGTCGAGCCGGAGCTCGAACACCTGGCGCGGCTGATCACCAACAACGAGACCTACTTCTTTCGCGAGGTCTACCAGTTCGAGGGGTTGTTCGCCGAGGGTCTCGCCGAGCTCAAGAAGGCGGGGTGGAGCGGCGAGCTGCGCATGCTCTGCGCCGGCTGCTCATCGGGCGAGGAGCCCTACACGCTCAACATCTACGCCCGGCAGGCGGGGCTCGTCGGCGGGCGGTGGGCCATTGACGCCTTCGACATCGACGTCGATCGCCTCAAGATGGCGCGCGACGCCATCTACGGCGTCGGCTCGCTGCGCTCCACCAGCGAGGCGCAGCGGGCGCAGTACTTCAGCGGCTTCGCCGCCGACCGCTGGCAGCTGCGGCGCGCCAACCGCGAGGGCGTGGGCTTCACCTACGGCAACATCCTCGACCTCGACTCCTTCCGCCGGCCGCAGGCCTACGACGTGATCTTCTGCCGCAACGTGCTCATCTACTTCTCCGAGGCCGCCTTCCAGCACGCCGTCGCCAACTTCGCGCGGGCGCTGCGCAAGGGGGGCCTCCTCTTCCTCGGCCATTCGGAATCGCTGATCGGCCGCAGCGACCGCTTCGAGACCGTGCGCCTGGAGCGTTGCATCGCCTATCGAAAGCTGCGCGATTGAGGCCCCTCCCGTGAGACTCATCCGACTGGCCGTCGTCGACGACTCGGCCTTCGTGCGCAAGGCCATCGAGAAGATGCTCGGCGGCGACGCGCGCATCGAGGTGGTGGGGACGGCGACCTCCGGCGAGGAGCTGCTCGCCAACCTCGAGCGCTGGGCGCCCGACGTCATCACCCTCGACCTGTCGATGGCGGGCATCGGCGGCCTGGTGACCCTCGACCGCGTCATGGCGCTGCGGCCGACGCCGGTGATCATCCTCTCCACCCACGCCGGCCGCGGCGCGCCGCAGACGATCGAGGCGCTGCACCGCGGCGCCGCCGACTTCATCGACAAGCAGGAGTACTCGCTGCTCGACTTCTCGGCGCTGCGCGAGGTGCTGGTGGAGAAGGTGTTGGCGGTTGCGGGGTCGCTTCAGGCGGCGGAGCGCAGCGCGGGCGCGCCGGCGCCGCCGGCGGGAGAGCCGAGCGGCGGCTACGACGTGCTGCTCATCGGCGCCTCCACCGGCGGCCCGCCCGCCATCGAGCAGGTGCTCGTCGACCTCGGTCCCGACTGCCCGGTGCCGGTGATGGTGGTGCAGCACATGCCGCAGGGCTTCACGCGCGCCTTCGCCGACCGCCTCAACGCCCACCTGCCGCTGGAGGTGCGCGAGGCCGAGGAGGGCATGCTGCTCGAGCCCGGCCGCGTCTACATCGCCCCCGGCGGACGGCACCTGCGCATCAACCGCGAGGGGGACCGCGCCGCCTGCAGCCTGTCGCTCAAGCCCGACGGGGTGGCCCACCGGCCGGCGGTGGACGAGCTGTTCGTCTCCGCGGTGCCGGGCGCGCAGCGCGCCGTGGCCGCCCTCCTCACCGGCATGGGCCGCGACGGCGCCGAAGGCATGCGCCAGCTCGCCGCCGGCGGCGCCTACACCGTGGCCCAGGACGAGGCGACCTCGATCGTCTACGGCATGCCGGGGGCCGCGGTGACGCTGCAAGCCGCGCGCGAGGTGCTACCGCTGCCGCGCATCGGGCCACGCCTGCGCGAGCTGCTCGCCGAGAGCCGTCCGACGGCAGCTGGTTGAGCTTCAGTTTGATGGGGCCACCGATCAGATGAAACGGATCACGATCTTGCTCGAAGAAGAGATGGCCTGGGCTCTCAGGTCACTCGCGGTTCAGCGAGGCGAACCCGTCGCAGCTCTTGTCCGCGAGGCGCTAGCTGAATACTTACGCTTCCACGGTGGAAGGGTCCGCCCGCTCAGCTTCGTCGCAGCCGGCCGTAGCGGCCATAGCGACATCGCTGAGCGCCACGAGGAGCTGCTACAGCTCGGGTGAGTCCGCGCCGGCTAACCGCGCTTATCGGAGAGCTGCCGGCGCAGCATTTCGTTCTCGAAGGCGATGCCGACTTCGGCGGCCGCCAGGTCGATGATGTCGATCTCTTCGATGGGGCGGTCGAGGGCGCCGTTGTCGGTGTAGATGAGCAGGATGACGCGGTCGGAGCCGAGGACCGGGAAGAGCACCACCTGTCCCGTGCGCGGCGGACCGAGCACCCCGCGCAGCGACTCGGGGATGCCCGCCTCGTCGAAGGAGACCGACAGGGCGCGGCCGGCGCGGATGGCCTCCGTCAACGCGCTGCCCTCTTCGAGCGGAACCGCCAATCCTCGCGTCGCCTCCGCGAGCGGCCGGTCGA
>DATNCU010000400.1:0-4561 GCA_035607145.1 Thermoanaerobaculia bacterium | reverse complement strand
TCTGGCGCGAACGCGGCATAGCGGTGGTCGCCTACAGCCCCTTCGGTTCGGGAAGGTTCCCGCGCCCCGACAGCCGTGGCGGTCGCGTGCTGGCCGAGGTAGCCGCAGCGCACGGTGCCAACCCCCACCAAGTGGCGCTGGCGTTCCTACAGCGCCAGGGCGTGTTTGGCATCCCGAAAAGCGCCGACGCCGAGCATGTCGAGACGAACGCTGCAGCGGCCGATCTCGAGCTCACCGACGCCGAGGCCGAGCGGATCGACGAGGCATTCCCGCGTGGCAGGCGCCGCCGCGGCGTACCGGTCCTGTAGAACCAACCGTCAGCGGCGACAACACGGTCATAGACTGTGTGCGGCACGGGAATGGCGTGAGCCTGGAGGAGACGATGGCCAAGAAGCCCACGAAGAAGAGTCGCAGCTTCGAATCGAAGCTCGGGCGGTTCGCAAAGGGTGTCGCCAAGGCATCAGTGAAGAAGGCCGCCGCGAAGGGCCGCGCTGCCGCGAAGCCGAAAACGGCCGCGCGCGCAAAGCCTCGCGCCGCCGCTTCCCGCGCCAAGGCTGCGGCCGCCTCGCGCCGCGCTCATAAGCCTCGCCAGCAACCCGAGACTCTGCGCTGCAAGGCGCTCACGGTTGCTTTGACCGCGGACGACGTCGAGAAGAGCCTCAGGTTCTGGGTCGACGGCGTCGGGTTTCACGTCAAGCAGCGGTGGGAGAAGGACGGCAAACTGCTCGGCGCCGAGCTGGTCGCGGGCGCGTGCATGATCGGTGTCTCGCAGGACGATTGGGCGAAGGGACGCAATCGCACGAAGGGCGTGGGGTTGAGCGTCTACGCCGAGTCGACGCAGGGGGTCGATGCGCTGGCCGAGCGGCTGCGGGCTCGCGGTGTCGACTTCGCGGGTCCCGACACGACCGAGTGGGGCTGGCGGCAGGTGAGTCTCACCGACCCCGACGGCTTCCGCTTCATCGTCTACGAGGAGAAGAAGCGCTGAACGCGACGAGCGCCGGCGACCGCACACGAGTTCGTCGCCGCGTCGCGCGACGCGAGTGCGTTTCTAGCCTGAGCCCAGCAACCACGCGATGAGCTACGTCGACCGCATGCTCGCCCCCGGCGAGACGGTGCTGCACCGCACGCTCCGCCACTGGATCGTGCTGGCGCGCTGGATCGCCGGCGCCGTCGCGCTGGCGGTGCTCGGCGCGGTGATGGCGTCGCTCTACGGCCTCGGCGGCTGGCAGGGCGCCGGTATCGGCGCCTGGGTGGGCGTCGCCCTGTTCGTCCTCGCCGGGCTGCTCGCGCTGCCGGCGCTGCTGCGTTGGGCTACGGAGGTCTACCTGGTCACCGACCGCCGCGTCATCCGCGTCGAGGGAGTGCTGCGCAAGCAGGCGCTCGACTCCGGGCTCGCCAAGGTCAATGACGTGCGGTTGACGCAGACGGTGGCGGGGCGGCTGCTGGGTTACGGCACGCTCGAGATCATCACCGCCAGCGAGAGCGGCATCAACCGGCTCGAGTACCTACCGCGGCCGATGGCGTTCAAGAAGGCGATGATGACGGCGGCCGAGGCGCGCGGCGGTGGCACCGCAGCGGTCCCGGCAGTCTCGACCGCGCTATCGGCGCCGGCGCCGCCCGCCTCTTCGCGTCGCTCATCCGCGGACCGCCTCGCCGACCTCGACGAGATGAAGCGGCGCGGCTTGCTCTCCGACGACGAGTATCGCGCCAAGCGCGAAGCGATCCTCGGCGAGCTGTGACGGCGGCGCCTTCGGGCTGACGCCGCCTCAAGGCCGGTAGATGCGGTCGAAGCTGCCGCCGTCGGCGAAGTGCTCCTTCTGCGCCTTTGCCCAGCCGCCGAAGACCTCGTCGATAGTGAACAGCGCGATCTTGGGGAACTGCGCCGCGTACTTCGCCGCCACTTCCGGGCTGCGCGGCCGGTAGTAGTGGCGGGCGGCGATGTCCTGCCCGTGCGCTGAGTACAGCGCCCGCAGATACGCCTGCGCCAGCGCCACCGTGCCGTGCTTCTTCGCCACCTGGTCGACCACTGCCACCGGCGGCTCGGCAAGGATCGACTGCGAGGGCATGACGATGTCGAAGCCGCCGCGCGCCGACGGGCGCTTCGACAGCTCCCGCACGGCGAGCAGCGCCTCGTTCTCCCAGGCGATGAGCACGTCGCCGATTTGGCGGTCGACGAAGGTGATGGTGGCGCCGCGCGCGCCGGTGTCGAGGATGGGGACGTTCTTGAAGATGCCGCGCAGCAGCGCCTCGGCCTTCTGCGGCGAGCCGCCGGGCTGGCGCAGCGCCCAGCCCCAGGCGGCGAGGTAGTTCCAGCGCGCGCCGCCGGAGGTCTTCGGGTTGGGCGTCACCACGGACACCCCAGGCCGCGCGAGGTCGCCCCAGTCGCGGATCCCCTTCGGGTTGCCCTTGCGCACCAGAAAGACGATGGTCGAGGTGTAGGGCGCCGAGTTGTGAGGGAGTCGCTTCTGCCAGTTGCGGTCGAGCAGACCGGCTCGCGCGATGGCGTCGATGTCGTAGGCGAGCGCCAGGGTGACGACGTCGGCCTGCAGCCCGTCGATCACCGACCGCGCCTGCTTGCCCGAGCCGCCGTGCGACTGCTGCATGTCGACGGCCTGGCCGGTCTTGTGCTGCCAGTAGGCGGCGAAGGACTTGTTGAAGTCGGCGTAGAGCTCCCGCGTGGGGTCGTAGGAGACGTTGAGCAGCTTCTGCGCCGAGGCGGCGGCGGGCGCCGGCCCGCCGGCCAGCAACAGCACCGCGGCGACGACGAACGAGACGAATCGGCGAATCGACATGACGGTTCTCTCCTCGGAGTCGAGACGGGAAGGCGGCCGCTCGCGGTCCAGCAACAATCGGACCCGTTTCTGCGGGCCGCCGGCGCGCTACTCGGCCGTTCCCGCCACGGCTCGCCGCCGCAGCACCGCGCCGAGCACGCCGTTCAACGTCACGCCCAGCGTCACCGCCAGCACGACGCCGTTCGACAGCATCAACCGCGCGAGCGGCGGCAGGGTGGCGAACCACTCCTGGCTCGCCGGTGCGAAGAGCGGCAACGTGAGCGCCATGCCGAGGCTCACCGCGGTCGTCAGGTAGTAGACGTCGTCCTTCGGGCCGCAGGCGAGCAGGCGCAGGCCGGTGGCGGCGATCATGCCGCAGATGACGAGGAAGACGGCGCCGACGACCGGCCGCGGGATGACGACGAGCAACGCGCCGACCTTCGGTGAAAGGCCGTAGAGGAAGAGTAGCCCGGCCGCCGTCTGCACGACGCGGCGGCTGGCCACGCGGGTGGTGGCGATGACGCCGATGTTCTGCGCGTAGGTGGTGAGGGGTAGGCCGCCGAAGAGCGGACCGACGGCCGAGGCGATTCCCTCGACGGTGATGCCGCGGTTCATGTGGCGCACGCGGTAGGGGATTCCCGACACCGCGCAGGTTCCCGCGTAGTCGCCGATCGATTCCGAGATCGAGCCCACGTAGCCGATGGCGACGCCGATCACCGCCGCGGGCACCAGCCCCCAACCGAAGCCCGGCCCGCCGAAGGCGAAAAGCCGCGGCAGCCCCAGCCAAGGCGCGCGGCCCACCGCCGCGAAGTCGGCGAGTCCGAGCACCGTCGCGCCGCCGACACCGCACAGGAGCAGGCTGAAGAGGATCGAGCCGCGCGCGACGACGCCGACGCGCAGCACGTGCCCCACCACCGTGAGCACGAGCACCATCAGCACCGCCGCGCCGGCGAGCCCGAGCATCGCCGGCCGCGGGTCGGCGAAGAGCCAACCACCCGCCACGCGCGCCAGCGTCACGCCGATGGTGAGCACGATGATGCCGCATACGTACGGCGGCAGGAACCGGCGCAGCCGCGCCAGCACGCCGCTCGCGCCGATGGCGATCTCGAGCAGCCCGCCGATGAAGCCGGCCATCCACATCGCCGGCGCTCCGAACAGCGCGCCCGCGGTCGCCATCGCTCCGGTGTCGGTGGCCGATGGCCCGAGCACCGACGGCAGCCGGTTTCCCCACGTCGCGTTGCCGAAGGTGGCGAGTCCCATGAGCATCAGGCAGGCCGAGATCATCGTCGCCGCCTGCGCCGGCGTGTAGCCGACCGCGGCGGCCACCACCATCGGCAGCACGTACGGCGAGACGTCGACGAGCGTGTGCTGCCAGGCGTAGAGCAGCGTCTCGAGCGGCGGCGGCACGTCGTCGATGGCGTAGACGGGAGACGCGACTTCGAGGTCGTCCTCCCATACACGGGCATCGTCGCGGTGCTGGTTCATCGGAGACCCCGGATGGGCGAATCACTTTATCGAAAGGGAAACGCGGCGCTGCGGCGTCGTCGGCAGAGCATGTCGGATGCTTGCCGCGCGCTACTACGTGATTTCCCGGATGGACGCCTGCGCGCGCAGAACTTATCCTTGACACATGTTTTCGTCCCCGCCCGGGGACTTTGGGTGAGCGCTCTTGCGATCCTCGTAGTCGACGGGCCTCGGCTCGGGCGCTCGACGCTGCGCAGGCCATGGCTGCGCCAGGCCGGCGAGGTACGCCTATGAGCGACCGCATCAGCATCGTTTTGGTCGAGGAC
>DATNCU010000397.1:0-3985 GCA_035607145.1 Thermoanaerobaculia bacterium | reverse complement strand
CGGCGGTCTCACCCCCGCCAGTCACCAGGTCAACGTCAACAGCGTCGTCCTGAGCCTCGTCGCCGCCGGCGATCCGTTCGCCGGCCTCTTCAAGGGCGTCGAGGTCAACGACAAGGAGTTCCCCGGCCGCTTCCCCTTCCTGGCGCCGGCCCACAACGGGCTGTTCCAGGGTCACGGCGGCACCAACGTCCCGCCGGTTCCGGACATCCCGTAGCCGTTCGCCTCGCCTGGTCCCCCAGGGGACCGGCCCACCTTCGGAGGCTGGTCCCCGCCTCGCGCAAGGTCCCCACGGCCCCAGGGTCTAGATGACCCAGGCTATGGGGATCTTGCCGTTTCGCGTTATCATGCGCCGGGCGCCGCCGCCGGCGTCCCGACCAAGGGCACCTCCCGCCCCATTCCGACCCCCCAGACCGTCGCCACCTGCCTGCTTCTGGATCGACAAGGCGGGCCGTCGGCATGGGAATAGTTCCCTCCGTGGAGTCCGTTTGATCCAATCGGAGGGGGCAGGTCCCGGTCGACGCACCCTTCCCGACGCGTCCAAGAGAGTGATCGCGGTTCCCGCCTCCCCGCCGGCATAGGAGAAGTGCTTGACCCAGCGTAAGTTGCGCCCCCAGGACGTGCTTGCCAACGCGATTCGGCAGCTGCTCGAGCGCGGGCAGAAGCAGGGTTATCTGCTCTACGACGAGATCTACGACACGCTCCCCGAGAGCGTGCTGGATCAGCCGGGGGAGCTCGAGGACCTCTACACCCGCCTCGGCGACGACGGCGTGGTGGTCATCGACCGCCCGCAGATGTACCACACCCCGCACGCCGAGGAGGCGGAGCCCGACCTCGCCACCAAGGAGGCGGAGGTCGAGGTGCACGCCGCCGACGACGACGTCGGCAGCGACCCGGTGCGCCTCTACCTCCAGGAGATGGGGGCGGTGCCGCTGCTCGACCGCGCCGGCGAGGTGGTGCTCGCCGAGCAGCTCGAGCGCGGTCAGGCCGAGGTGTTCCTCGCCCTCGCCGACAGCGAGAAGCTGCTCACCCAGCTGCTGCGCCTGCACGAGAGCGGCATGGAGGACGTCGAGGCCGCCTTCGAGGCGCTGCCCGGCGTCGCCGACCGCCTCGACACCAAGCGCAAGGGCCGCGTCGAGAAGGCGCTCCTGGTGTTCCGCAAGATCGCCGTCATCGGCGCCGAGCTGGCCGTGGTGCGCGAGGAGCTCGAGGCCACCGACGACGACGACCGCGAGCGCGGCAAGCTCGAGCGCGACGCCGACCGCGTGATGGCGAAGCTGTCGGCGGAGATCCGCGGCATCGACCCGGCGGGGCAGGTGCGCAACCGCATCCTCGGCATGCTCGACGCCCTCTGGCGGCCGCTCTCGCGCGCCGCGCAGGAGGCCAAGGCCATCGACCGCAAGATGCGGACGACCAAGTCCGACCACCTCAAGGCTCTCTACAAGAAGCGGGCTAGCGCCAAGCGCGCTGAGCTCAAGCAGCTGGAGACCAAGTCCGGCCTCTCCTGGCGCGAGATGGAGAAGGCGATGGTGCGCATCCGCGGCGGCGAGGCCGAGTGCGAGATCGCCAAGGAGCGCCTCATCCGCGCCAACCTGCGGCTGGTGGTGTCGATCGCCAAGAAGTACACCTACCGCGGCATGCAGCTGCTCGACCTCGTGCAGGAGGGCAACATCGGCCTCATGCGCGCGGTCGAGAAGTTCGAGTTCCGCCGCGGCTACAAGTTCTCCACCTACGCCACCTGGTGGATCCGCCAGGCGATCACCCGCGCCATCGCCGATCACTCGCGCACCATCCGCATCCCGGTCCACATGCTCGAGACGCTCAACAAGCTGCGCCGCACCACCACCGCGCTGGTGCAGGAGCTCGGCCGCGAGCCCACGCCGGACGAGATCGGCCAGCGCATGGACCTGCCGGCGGCCAAGGTGCGCGAGATCCAGAAGATCGTGCAGCAGCCGATCTCGCTCGACACCCCCATCGGCGAGGACGGCGACAGCTACCTCGGCGACATCCTCCCCGACCAGCAGGCGGAGTCGCCGCTCTCCAGCTTCCTCGCCGCCGACCTGCGGCGCGAGACGATGGAGGTGCTGCGCACGCTGACGCCGCGTGAAGAGAGCGTGCTGCGCATGCGCTTCGGCATGGCCGAGGACGGCGAGCTGACGCTCGAGGAGGTCGGCCGCTCGTTCAACGTCACCCGCGAGCGGGTGCGGCAGATCGAGTCCGAGGCGCTGCGCAAGCTGCGGCGGTCGGGGCGGGCCTCGCGGCTGCGGCCGCTGCTCGAGATCGTCGACTGAGCAGCCACGGGCTCGACCGCGTGACCGGCACGGCGACCGCCGCGCGCTCCCTGGGGGGCGCCGGCCGGCGGTCCGCCGCCGCCGACGCCAAGGGGCCGGAGGGTGGGCGCAAGAAGCTGCCGCCGATGTCCACGGTGTGGCGCGAAGCGCGCGACATCATCTGGGCGCGGCGCGGCCGCCTCGCCCTCGGCCTGCTGCTGATGGTGATCTCGCGGCTCGCCAGCCTGGTGCTGCCGGCGAGCTCGAAGTACCTCATCGACGAGGTGCTCACCCAGCGCCACACCGAGTTGCTGGTGCCCATCGCGCTGGCCTCGGCGGCGGCGACGCTGGTGCAGGCCGGCACCTCGTTCGCCCTCGCACAGCTGCTGGGCGTGGCCGCTCAGCGCGCCATCACCGAGCTGCGCCGCCAGGTGCACAGCCATGTCATGCACCTGCCGGTCTCCTACTTCGACACCGTCAAGAGCGGCGAGCTGGTGTCCCGCGTGCTCAACGACGCCGAGGGCATCCGCAACCTGGTCGGCAACGGCCTCGTCCAGCTGGTGGGCAGCGTGTTCACCGCCATCGCCGCGCTCGGCGTGCTGCTGTGGCTCAACTGGAAGCTGACCTTCGCGACCCTCTCCATCATGCTGCTCTTCGGCGGCGGCATGGCGTGGGCGTTCAGGAAGGTGCGGCCGCTCTTCCGCGAGCGCGGCAAGATCCAGGCGGAGCTCACCGGCCGGCTCACCGAGAGCCTGGGCGGCGTGCGCGTGGTCAAGGCCTACACCGCCGAGAAACGCGAGGAGCGGGTGTTCGCCCACAACGCCCACAAGCTGCTGCGCAACGTGGCGGAGACCATCACCGCCACCTCCGGCGTGGGCTCCTTCTCCACCGTCGTCTTCGGCGCCGTCGGCGTGGTGATGACCCTGGTGGGCGGCCGGGCCATCCTCGCCGGGCACATGACGCTGGGCGACTTCGTGATGTACATCTTCTTCACCGGCCTGCTGGCGGCGCCGCTGGTGCAGATCGCCTCCATCGCCACCCAGCTGTCGGAAGCCTTCGCCGGCCTCGACCGCATCCGCGAGGTGCAGAAGCTCGCCGCCGAGGACGCCGGCGACGAGAACCGCCGGCCGCTACCCACCCTCCGCGGCGACGTCGAGTTCCAGGACGTGGGCTTCGAGTATCTGCCAGACCGCCCGGTGCTGCGCGAGGTGTCGTTTCGCGCTCCCGCCGGGACCACCACCGCGCTCGTCGGTCCGAGCGGGGCCGGCAAGAGCACGCTCATCCACCTAGTCCTCGCCTTCGCGCGGCCGCAGGAGGGGCGGGTGCTGGTCGACGGCGACGATCTCGCCGAGGTGCGGCTGCGCGACTACCGCGCCCAGGTCGGCGTCGTGCTGCAGGACAACTTCCTCTTCGACGGCACCGTGCGCGACAACATCGCCTACTCGCGCCCCGACGCCACCGACGAGCAGATCCGCGAGGTGGCGCGCATCGCCCACGCCGCCGAGTTTGTCGAAGGGTTTGCCGACGGCTACCAGACGGTGATCGGCGAGCGCGGCGTCAAGCTCTCCGGTGGCCAGCGCCAGCGGCTCGCCATCGCCCGCGCCATCCTCGCCGACCCGCGCATCCTCATTCTCGACGAGGCGACCAGCAGCCTCGACAGCGAGAGCGAGGCGCTGATCCAGGATGCGTTGCGCGCGCTGCGCAAAGGGCGCACCACC
>DATNCU010000383.1:0-2675 GCA_035607145.1 Thermoanaerobaculia bacterium | reverse complement strand
AGACGCCGTTGTGCATCGCCGCCATGAACATCAGGTAGCCGGGGCTCCAGGTGTCGAAGTAGCCGTGGGTGTAGACGCCCGGCATGCCCATCTTGGTCATCTCGGCGACGTTGGTCCAGCCGAAGAGCTGCCACTCGTTGGTGAGGATGGGATCGACCCAGGCGTTGTACGGCCCGTCGCCCACCGTGTTGTCGTAGAGGAACGGCACCGACTCGTGGAGGTCGTGGAGCACCTGGGCGTGCCAACCGAGGTAGGTGTCGAGCACCTGACGCGAGAGCGAGAGCGTGAGCGCCATGGCGTCGCGGTTGTTGTCGTGCGCCACGTAGTGCCCCCAGTAGACGAGCGGCGGCGTCGGCGACTTCGGGTGCGCCAGGTGCCAGCGGTAGACGTCGACCATGCGGTCGCGGCCGTCGACCTCGACCACCGGCGTGATGAGCGTGATCACGTGCTCGCGGATGTCGCGCACGTAAGGGCTCTCGTCGACGGCGAGGCGGTAGGCGAGCTCCATCAGCGCCGTCGGAGAACCGGTCTCGGGCGAGTGGATGGTGCCGGTGATGTAGTAGACGGGCACCGTCGAGGCGAAGAGCGGCTCGGCCTTCGCGTCGTCGAGGTCGAGCGTGCGCGGGTCGGCGAGCTGCGCGAGGCGCGCGTCGTTGGCGGCGCGGTTCTTCAGGTTCTCCTCCGAGGAGATGGCGACGACGATGCGCTCGCGGCCCTCTTCGCTCTTGCCGATCGAGAACACCTGCACTCGCGGCGTCGCCTCGGCCAGCATGCGGAAGTAGCGGTGCACGTCCGCGGCGTAAGGAAGGATGTTCGGTGCCCCGGCAACGTCGCCGAGCACGGCGGAGGGCGAGGGCACCGTCGAGGACGCCGGCAGGTAGTCGGTGAGCGGCGAGTTGAACTCCGGCGCCGTCGTGTACTCGCGGATCTTCGCCGTCGCCGCCTCGTCGATCGGCTGCGTGCGGTCGGGGATGAGCTGCGGCGGCACTCGCGGTTGCGCGAGGACTGCGGCAGGCAAAGCGAGGCAGGTAGCGAGGAGTGAGGCGGCGGCCACGAGGCGGGCGAGCGGACGGCGCATGCGAGGGACCTCCGGTGAGCGGAATCTGCGGGGCGGCGCGATGCTAGCTCGGATCCGCAGCGGCACGCCGGACGCCGCCCGCGGCGCTCACCTGAACGCACCGCGTTCGGTGGAACGGGAGCCGGCACCAGGGCGATGCCGTCGCCGGGTACTCTGACTCCGTGCCCGGCCCCCGCCTGCGTCGCCTGCTGTGCCGCGCCGCCATCGTCGTCGGCGCGGTAGTCGTCCTGCTCGTCGCCATCATCTGGTTCCTGCGCCGCGACACGACGGCGGTCTTCTACCGCGTCCGCGGCCAGTACGCCGGTGCCCGCACGCTCGAGGAGTGGACGCAGGGCGAGGACCGTTGTCGGCTCGTCGAGCTGCGCAATCACCGCGGCGAGGCGGTGGCCACCGCGTTCGTGCGCACGCCGCGGCCGCTGCCGCCCCAGGCGCGCGTCCTCCTCAGCTACGCCGGCGAGAAGACCGGCAAGGTCATGCTCGAGCTCATCCCCCACCGCGCCGACCTCGTGCTGGTCGCGGTGCAGTACCCGTATCAACGTCCGCGCGGGCTGGGCCAGTACCTGCGCTGGCCGTACGACTTACGCCGCGCCGTTTTCCGCACGGTGGCCGGCGGCATGCTGGCGGTGAGCTTCCTTGCCGACGAGGGCGTCTCCACCGATCGCGTCACGGTGCTGGGCGTGAGCCTCGGCTCGCCGTTCGGGGTGATCCACGGCGCGCTCGACCGCCGCGTCGATACCGTGGTGGTGGTGCACGGCGGCGGCAACCTACCCGGAGTCGTCGGCTCGATCGAGCGCCGCGCCGGCCGCGCCTGGGCGGGCGCCGATCGCCGCGGGACTGGCCGCCACGCTCGCTGCGAGCTTCGACCCGCTGCGCTACGTCGACCGCATCGCGCCGCGACGCCTGTCGATCGTCGCCAGCCGGCGCGACCGCTACTTCCCGGTCGCCAGCGTGCAGGCGCTCTACGACCGCGCCGGCGAGCCGAAGAGCCTGCGCTGGACCGAGACCGAGCACGTCGGCGCTAGGAAGCAAGCCATCGTCGCCGACCTCGTGCGCCTGATCGAGCACGAGCTCGGCGACCCGGCGGTGCATCCGGACGTTCCCAGCATGCCGCCGGCGCTCGCGCTGCCCTCACCGCCGCCGCCGACTGCTACCGCGACTCCGCGGCCCGGCTAGGGACAGCAGACGCCGCTCAGCCCTTGCCCGGCGCCAGGAAGTCGACGCGCTCGACCTCGTCCCAGCGCACGTAGGTGGGGCTCGTGCGCTTGGGCTCGAAGATGAGCATGCCGGCGTTGTCGTCGGAGACGTCGGTGGTGTCGTCGAGCAGCAGCTCCTCGCCGCTGCGCAGCACGACGCGCGCCGCGTCGCTGCGCGGCTCGATCGAAGCGACGAGGGCGAAGGGGATGCTGTACTGCACGTCGTGCCGGTTGCCGTCGAGCATCTCGGTGGTCTCGCTCTCGTCGAGGTCGTAGACGAGGCGGCCGACGAGCTTGCGGCCGTCGAGGGTGGTGACCATCCCCTGCAGGCGCGCTCCGGGCTTGTAGGCGTCGTAGCCCGGGCCGCTGCCATGGGGGCTGAAGTCGACGCGCTCGAACGCTTT
>DATNCU010000359.1:0-2593 GCA_035607145.1 Thermoanaerobaculia bacterium | reverse complement strand
ACCCGCAGCGTCGAGTACGCCACCGTCGACGGCAAGCCCGTCACCGGCGCGCTGGCCCAGCCGAAGGGGTGGAAGAAGGGCGGCCCGGCGGTGATCCTGGTCCACGAATGGTGGGGCCTCAACGACAACATCCGCGACTTCGCGCGCCAGTTCGCCTCGCACGGCTACGCCGCGCTCGCCGTCGACCTCTACGGCGGAAAGACCGCTACCGACCCCGCCGGGGCGCAGGCGCTGATGAAGCCGGTCTTCGCCAACGTCGAGGGCGCCAACGAGAACCTGCGGCAGGCCTCGCGCTACCTGCACCAGACCGTCGGCGCGGCCAAGGTGGGCGTCGTCGGCTGGTGCTTCGGCGGCGGCTGGGCGCTGCAGGCAGCGCTGATGGCGCCCGATCAGATCGACGCCGCCGTCGTCTACTACGGCGAGCCCGAGATGGACCGCGCCAAGCTCGACAAGTTGCGCGCGCCGCTGCTCGGCCTCTACGGCGCCGAGGACAAGTCGTTCGGGCCCGACGGGCCGCGCAAGTTCGAGGCGCTGCTGCGCGAGCTGCACAAGGACGCCAGCATCCACGTTTTCCCCGGCGCCGGCCACGCGTTCGCCAACGCCTCGGGCGGCAACTACGTCGCGGCGGCGGCGGACGAGGCGTGGAAGCTGACGCTGGACTTCCTGGCCAAGCACCTTCGGTAACGATTGCCGCTTTGCGGCAAATTCATGCCGCAGCGTGGTAACCTCGCCCTCCACGACGCGGGAGGCGGCATGCGCGAGATCTCCGGCAGGCGGGTGCTGATCACCGGTGGCGCGGGCGGGCTCGGCCACGCCATGGCGCGCCGTTTCGCCGCCGAGGGGGCAGAGCTGGTGCTCACCGACGTGGTGAAGGCGACGCTCGACGACATGGTCGCCGACTTCGTGCGCCGTGGCGTCGCCTGCCGCGGCTACGTCGTCGACGTCACCGACCCGGCGGCGATCGCACGGCTGCGCGACCAGCTGCACGAAGAAGCGGGCCCGGTGCAGGTGCTGGTCAACAACGCCGGCATCGTGCACGGCGGGCCGTTCCTCGAGGTGCCGGTCGAGAAGCACCTGCGCACCTACCGCGTCAACGTCGAGGGCGTGGTGGCGATGACGCACGCCTTCCTCCCCGACCTCGTGGCCTCCGACGTCGGGCACCTGGTGAACGTCGCCAGCGCCTCGGGCTTCGTCGGGCTGCCGTTCGGCTCGACCTACGCGTCGAGCAAGTGGGCGGTGATCGGGCTCGGCGAGTCGTTGCGGCTGGAGCTCAAGAAGCTCGGCCACGGCCACGTCGGCGTCACCAGCGTCTGCCCGAGCTACGTCGACACCGGCATGTTCGCCGGCGTCAAGCCGCCGAAGCTCACCCGCTTCCTCACTCCCGACAAGGTGGCCGAGCAGGTGGTGGCCGCGGTGCGCCACAACCGCGCCTTCGTGCTCGAGCCCTGGCTGGTGAAGGTGACGCCGTTCCTCGTCAATACCCTGCCGCAGCCGGTGGCCGACCTGGTCAGCGATGCGTTCGGGGCGACGACGGGGATGAAGAGCTGGCACGGCCGCCAGGGCTGAGCGCGCTGGCGCCGATCGCGAAGGCGGCGAGGTTCGTGCCCTCGGGGGCGTTGAAGTTGTTGTCGCCGATCACGATCAACAGCGGCGCGCCGTCCTCGCCGGCGGGGCCCCAGGTCAGGCCCTCGTAGTTGCCGATGGGGACGCCGAGCGTGGCGAAGTCGGCGAGGCGGCGTTTGGTTGCGGTGCGGACGGGGCGGCCGGCGAGAGCATCGGTGCCGGTGACTTCTGAGGCGCCCGCGAGCGAAGTCTCGAAGAGCTTGACGGCGAAGCCGACGCCGTCGACGTAGGAGCGCTCGAGCGTGAGCAGGCGGCCGTCGGTGGCGCCGGGCCGGAACGGCAGCAGGTCGACGAGCCCCGCGACGCCGAACTTGGCCTCGCCCACCGGCGTCGCGTGCTGGGGGTCGATCGGGTAGAGCCACTCGCTCGGCGGTGAGGAGGAGCGGAGGTCCCAGCGCAGGATGCGAACGCGGGCCTGCTCGCCCGGTGGCGCCGGATCGTCTTGGACGAGCGGGCCCTCGATGCCGGCGAGGAGGACGTGGTCGCTCGCTAGGGTGAGGGCTTCGAAGCCTTGGTTGTGGCGGATGCCGTGGTGGTCGGCTGCGAGGCGGAACGCTTCGGGGAGCGGCAGTCGGCGGCGAAGGTGCCCGCTGGCGTCGAAGTCCCCGACCCAGGGCTCGATGCCGGCCTTGACGTCTCCTTCTTAGCTGACGAAGAGCTCGCCGGTGGCGGCGCGTGCGAGGCCTTCGAGGTCGGCTCCCGGGGTGGGCAGCGGGCCGGAGTCGTCGGCGAGGTCGAGCCAGTCGACGAGCTCGGGTTGGGCGGGTGGGTGCCAGCGGAAGCGGAGGAGGCGCGCGGGCGGGTGGCCGGTGGGGTCGTCGACGACGGCGTAGAGGAGGTCGGCGGCGCGGTCGTAGGCGAGGCCGGAGAGGCCGCCGACTTCGCGGCCGGCGAAGGTGGTGCCGGTGGGGATCTGTGCGTGCGCGACCAACCGCACCGTAGCGGGCGCGGTGGTAAACACGGTGCTCGG
>DATNCU010000346.1:0-2689 GCA_035607145.1 Thermoanaerobaculia bacterium | reverse complement strand
GCTCGACGCGCTGCTGGCCGCGCCGGGTGCGGCGACCGACCGCGTCGTCGCCTGGCTCGCGCCGCCGCCGCCGATCGCGCATGCCGGCTACCAGGAGCTGCTCGCCGCCTCCCCGGCCGTGCTGAGCGCGTACGCGGAGCTGGGAGCGGCGGCGCGCGAGACGATCCGCGGCCACCTCGCCCGCACCATCGCCGGGATGGCCCGCTTCGTCGCCGGCAGCGACGAGCGCGGCCGGCTGGCGCTGTCGACGCTTACGGAGCTCCGCGAGTACTGCTATGCAGTGGCCGGCATCGTCGGCGAGATGTTGTGCGAGCTCTTCCTGCTCGACAACGCGGCGCTGGCGCCGGTCGGAGAGCGGCTGCGCCAGCGCGCCGCGCTCTTTGGCGAGGGGCTGCAGCTGGTCAACATCCTCAAGGATGCCGGCGGCGACGCTCGCGAGGGGCGCTGCTACCTGCCCGCGAGCGTGGCGCGTGAAGAGGTCCTCGCGCTGGCCCGCGCCGACCTCGACGCGGCGCGCGAGTACGTGCGCGCGCTGCACGAGGTGACGGCGCCGCGCGGCCTGATCGCCTTCACGGCGCTGCCGGTGCTGCTCGCCGCCGACAGCCTCGACCTCGTGGAGCGCGAGGGGCCCGGCGCCAAGGTGTCGCGCCAGCAGGTGGGCGCGTTGGTCGCCCGCCTCGACGCCGCCCTCGACCGCGGCACGCCTCCCGTCTAGGCGGCCGCGCCGCCCTCCCTATGCCACGCGCGCGTGTAGCAGCGGCGGCGCCGCGACCGGCTCGAGCGAGACGGTGAAGCACTCCGCGAAGCTCGCCGCCAGCGCGTCGTCGCGGCGGCGTAGGTAGAGCCGCGCGAGAGGCGCGCCGCGCTCGACGCGATCGCCGATCCGCGCCTCGCGGCGCAGAGAGATGGCGGGGTCGATGGCGGCGCTGGCGAAGGCGCGGCCGGCGCCCGCCTCGATCATCAGCATGCCCAGCCTGCGACAGTCGACGGCGGCGAGCCAGCCGTCCTCGCGCGCGGCGATGACGTGCTCCTCGTCGGCGATCGGCAGCCGCGGTGACTGCGTCCAGTCCGGGTCGGCGCCCTGCGAGCGCGCCCAGCGCAGGAACAGCTCGCGTGCCTCGCCGGAGGCCACCACGGCCGCGAGCCGCTCCTCCGGCAGCCGCTCGCCGTGGAGCGCCGCCACCTCGGTCGCCAGCGCGAAGGTGAGCCGGCGCAAGTCCTCGCCACCGCCCCCTTCGAGCAGGTCGATCGTCTCGTTCACCTCGCAAGCGTGCCCGACCCAGTCGCCCAGCGGCTGGCTCATGTCCGTGATCCAGCCGCTGGTGCGCAGGCCGAGCGCGTTGGCGGTCGCGACGAGCAGCTCGGCGAGCTCGCGCGCCTGCTCGACCTCGGGCAGGATGGCGCCGCTGCCGACCTTGACGTCGAGCACCAGCGCGCCGGCGCCGGCGGCGAGCTTCTTCGACAGGATGCTGGCGGTGATCAGCGGCAGGGACGACACCGTCGCCGTCTGGTCGCGCAGCTGATAGAGCCGCTTGTCGGCGGGCGCGATGCTGCCGGTGGCGATGCCGATGGCGATGCCGGTGTCGCGCAGCAGCCGCAGCGTGGACTCGCGGTCGAGCCCCAGCCGCAGCCCGGGCACGGCTTCGAGCTTGTCCGCCGTGCCGCCGGTGTGGCCGAGGGCGCGGCCGGTGAGCATCACCACCGGGAGCCCGCAGGCGGCGAGCAGCGGCGCGAGCGGCAGCGACACCTTGTCGCCGACGCCGCCTGTCGAGTGTTTGTCGCAGAGGCGCGGCACCTCGCTCGCCAGGCGCCACTGCTCGCCCGACTCCAGCATGGCGAGCGTCAGCGTTCGCGTCTCGTCGGCGTTCATGCCGCGGATGGCGGCCGCCATCAGGAAGGCGCCCACCTGCGCGTCGCTCCAGCTGCCGTCGGCCGCGCCCGCCACCAGCGCGCGCACCTCCGCGGCCGACAGCGGCTCGCCGGCGCGCTTGCGGCCAAGGATCTCGTAAGGAAGCGCCACTCGGCTCTAGCCGACGCCGGCCGCCGGCGCCAGCTCGCGCACCTTCTGCGACGCCTTGCTCATCCACGCCGAGTCCGGGTACTCCTCGACCACGCGCTGGTAGGCGTCGTGCGCCTCCTGACGGCGGCCGAGCTGCTCGAGGGTGGTGCCGAGCTCGAAGAGGATGAGGTCCTCGGGGAGCGGCTTCTCCTCCTTCTCGAGGTCGGCGCGCAGCCGCTGCACCACCTGCTCGCCCTTGCCCTCCTTGCGGTCGAGGTCGAGCAGCGTGCGCCGCACGGCGGAGGCGAGCATGTGGTCCGAGTGGTCGTCGAGGAACTCCTGCCAGACCTTGCGCGCGCCGGCGGCGTCGCCCGCCTGCAGGCGGATGCGGCCGATGTAGACGTCGGCGACGGCGCCACCGCCGGTGCCCGAGTAGTCGGCGGCGAGCTTCTCGAATAGCCCCTTGGCGCGGGCCTGCTTGCTCGCCTCGTCGGGGAAGCTCGGCGTGTCGGGGTCGTCGGGGTTGGCGTCGGTGGTCACCACCGGCGCGTCGTAGACGGCGATGGCGCGCCCCAGCTCGTCGGAGGCGGCCTTCTCGCGCCGCGCGTCCCAGGCCCGCCAGCCGGCGATGCCGCCGACGAGCACCACCACGGCGCCGATGGCGAGCACCAGGTTGCGCCGGTGTCCGCG
>DATNCU010000335.1:0-11858 GCA_035607145.1 Thermoanaerobaculia bacterium | reverse complement strand
CGGCGGTGGCCGCGACGACGCCTTCCCAGCCGAAGAGCACCGCGGCGGTGACGAAGCCCGCCGAGGTGGTGCCGAGGAGCGCCACCACCGGCAACCCGTAGAGCCAGGTCGCGAGCAGCTTGATCACCGCCATCCACAGCGAAGCTGCGAGCAGGCGCAGGCCGACGTCGCGCACCGCGCCCTTGCGCTCGCGCGCGGGCTCGCTGCGCGGCCGTGCCGCACCCACCGCGGCCGCGGGTGCCCTGGCGACGATGGTCAAGGTGAGCGGAAGCCTAGCAGGCGCGAGCAATCCGCCGAAGCAGCTGTGGTCCGCTCCGCCTAACCTCCGGCTCCTACGGATCAGCCAGACCCGCCGCAAAGGCGGCAACTCCGCTGGAAGGACGGATTTGCAGAAGCTCGCCCAGCGCCTCGCGCGCCCTATGCTGTTATCGGGAGCCCGAACGCCTCTGCGCCAACACCTCGGAGGCGGTCACAAAACGCTTAACGGCCTTTAGGGCCGCCTACGCAGGAGCTCGTCCTACTCTCTGGTCACCGTTTTAGCTCGTCATAACCGAGCTTGAACCACGCGCTATCATTGTGCTTGTCAACTTATTTCAAAGGAGTAGGGACATGGGAAAAACGTACGGCACGCTCGAGGGTGGTCGTGAGGTGCTACTAACATTCGACGATGGACCGCACCCGACCTTGACACCCAAGCTCCTAGACTGCCTGAAGGAGAATGGCCTCAAAGGGGTCTTCTTCGTAATCGGCACACGAGTAGCCGCCAAGGGCGGGAAGGCCATCGTCAAGCGGGCATTTGACGAAGGTCACCGCATCGGGAACCACACCTACACCCATCCCGATCTCACCAAGCTCTCTGCCGCCCAGGTCCGGGACGAGATCAAGCGAACCGAAGCGCTTATTGCCGAGTTCCTCACCACTCATAAGCTATTTCGCCCACCGTATGGGGCGCATAATGCAACTGTGGACAAGGTGGTTAGTGAACTCGGGTATCACACCGTGCTTTGGAACGTGGACTCTGAAGATTGGCGCAAGAAGCCGGACGGTTGGATAGCCCCTTCAGTGGAATCCATTCGGAATCGCGGCAATTCCACGTTCTTATGTCACGACATTCACCCGACGACCGTCAACAACTTCCCGGCGTTTCTGAAGCAGGTGACCGCCGTCCCGAAGGCGCGGTTCGTCACCTACGCCTGATGTACCGCGAGACGCCAGCGCATGGACTCCCGCTTCGCAGACAGCCCCTGTTCCATATGGCACAGGACGCGGGCCACGGGGTACGTCCGTCACTTCAATGAGGGCATCATTGCGATCTACGACGCGGCGCGCGTGAGCGGCCTTGTCGAGATCGTAGATTCCATCGGCGATCTGCCCCTCCGAGCTTGACCGGGGTTCACCTTCACCGCTCGCACGTGCAGAAGCGGAGCGGTTTGCTCAGTCCGATCGCTGGCCGGTTGGAACTGCAGCGCGGGCACGCGGACGGGCTCAGTGCTGCCCGCCCGCCGCGTTGCCCCACACCTGCTTGAGCCGCGCGGCGCGGCCGCAGCCGGTGCTATAGAAGCGGTAGCGCAGCGCGTTGTTCTTCGCGAAGTCCTGGTGATAGTCCTCGGCCTTGTAGAACGGCCCCGCCGGCAGGATCAGCGTCGCCACCTTGCCGACCTTCGCCGCCACCGGTCCCTTGCTCGCCTCCGCCACGCGGCGCTGCTCGGCGTCGTGGACGAAGATGGCCGAGCGGTACTGCGGCCCCTTGTCACAGAACTGGCCGTCGCCGTCGCCGGGATCGACGTTGTGCCAGAAGACGTCGAGCAGCCCCTCGTAGCTGACCTTCGCCGGGTCGTAAGTCACCTCGATCGCCTCGAAGTGACCGGTGCGGTGGGCCGAGACCTCCTCGTAGCTGGGGTTCTTCTCCTTGCCGCCGGTGTAGCCGGAGACGACCGAGAGGACGCCCTGATGCCCCTCGAAGGCGTCCTCGGCGCACCAGAAGCAGCCCATGGCGAAGGTGGCCACGGCGCGGTGCGAGGCGGCTGGGCCGGCGGGGGCGGGCTTGGCGTTGGAGGCGGCGGTGCCTTGGCCGCCAGCCGGCGAGCAGGCGACACCGAACAGCAGGAAGGCGACGAACGCCGGCGCGGCGAGCGCCCGGCGCGACGAAGCGAAGTGATGGGTCATCCTTGGGCTCCTCTGCGGTGCGATCCGGCGCGAGCGGGCGCCGCGGTCAGCCCAGTGTACGCGCCGCACTTCGCGCGCGGATTCGTCCGAGGCCGAGTCGCATTGACAGCGGTCTCGGCGCCGCGCTCGCTCACCAGGTCAATCGACCCAGAGCGGCACCAGCTCGAAGCGATCGACGTCGACGAGGCCGCGGTCGGTGAGCTTCAAGCTGGGGATCACCTCGAGGGCGGCGAAGGAGAGCGCCATGAAGGGGTCGCGCAGGGGAGAGCCCAGCTCGTGGGCGGCGGCGATGGCGCGGTCGAGCTCGCGGCGGACCTCCTCGATGGGACGGTCGCTCATCAGGCCGGCGTAGGGCAGAGGCACCTCGGCGAGCACCTCCTCGCCCACCGCGGCGACGAGGCCGCCGCCGAGCGCCGCCGCGCGCCGCGCCGCGCTCTCCATCGACAGCGTGTCGGCGCCCGCGACGACGAGGTTGTGGTGGTCGTGCGCCACCGTCGAGGCGATGGCGCCGCGCACGAGGCCCAGCCCGCGCACGAAGCCCTGGCCGACGCGGCCGCTGCCCACGTGGCGCTCCACGACCGCCATGCGCAGCAGATCTCGAGCGGGGTCGGCGACGGCGACGCCGCCCTTCACCGTCACCTCCTCGACGAGGTGGCGCGTGACCAGCTGGTCGGGGATGAGACCGAGCACGCGGGCCCGCTTCCCTTCGGCGCGCAAGGCGAAGTCGACGCGCTCCCAGTCGACGCGCACCGACGGCGGCAACGGCGGTCGCAGCCGCGGCCCGCCACCGCGCAGCGCCGAGCCCGGCAGCGCGGGATCGAGAAGCTCGCCGTCCTTCGCCACCAGCCGGCCGCCGTGCCACACCCGGTGCGGCCGCAGATCGGCGAGGTCGCGGCAGGCGAGGAGATCGGCGCGCCGCCCGGGCGCCACTGCGCCGCGGTCGTGAAGCCCGAAGTGCTCGGCGGTGTTGAGAGTCACCATCCTGATGGCGACGAGCGGATCGACTCCACCGTCGATCGCCATCCGCACCAGCGCGTCCATGTGTCCCTCGTCGAGCAGGTCGGCGGGCTGGCGGTCGTCGGTGCACAGGCAGAGGCGCCGCTCGGTCCGCGCGTCGACGAGCGGCAGCAGGTCGCGCAAGTTCTGCGCGTTGGTTGCCTGGCGCAGGAAGACGACGAGGCCGGCGCGCAGCTTCTCGCGTGCCTCCTCGACCGTCGTGCACTCGTGGTCCGAGCGCGGCCCGGCGGCGGCGTAGGCGGCGAGCGCGGCGCCGGAGAGCCCCGGCGCGTGGCCGTCGATGGGGCGGCCGGCGAAGACGTCCACCTTCGCCAGCACCTCGGGGTCGCCGGCGACGACGGCCGGGAAGCTCATCACCTCGGCGAGGCCGCGCACCCGCGGCTCGGCGGCGAGCCACGAGAGCTCGGCGACGCCGAGCGTCGCGCCGCTCGTCGCCAGGTGGCTCGCCGGCACGCACGAGGGCGCCATCACCACCATCTCGAACGGCGCGCCGTCCGCGTCGGCGAGCATCCAGCGCACGCCCTCGACGCCGAGCACGTTGGCGATCTCGTGCGGGTCGGCGACGATGGTGGTGGTGCCGCGCGGCACCACGGCGCGCGCCATCTCCGCCGGCGGCACCATGCTGCTCTCGACGTGGACGTGCGCGTCGATGAGCCCCGGCAACAGCCAGGCGCCGCCGAGCTCCACAACTTCGCGGCCACGGTAGCGACCGACGCCGGCAATGCGCTCGCCGCAGATCGCCACGTCAGCTTCGACGACGTCGCCGGTGAAGACGTCGAGCACGCGCCCGCCCGCGAGCACCAGGTCGGCGGGCTCGTCGCCGCGGGCGACGGCGAGGAGGCGCGCGCGCTGCTCGGAGACCGAATGGGAGGGCGACGACACTTGGCGCGCGAGTCTATCGCCGCCGTCTCGCGCCGCGACGCACCGCCGGCACATCGGTTGCGATGGCGCCGCAACCGGGCGGAACGCCGCCGCTCGGCTACCGCTTCTGAGCCGCGGTGAGACGCGCCACCAGCTCGCGCAGCCGCGGCGAGAGCGCGACCTCGTACGGTTGCTGCACGGCGAGGTCGCGCAGCGGCTGCGGCAGGCGCGCCACGTCCTCGCGGCAGCGCGCCTGCGCGGCGGTGAGCGGCTCCGGCGGGGCGAGCCGCCACCCGGCCCGCATCACCAGTTCCAGCAGCGGCTCGCCGGCAAGCTCCTCGTCGGCGAGGGCGATGACGTCGCGGAGAGGCACGCCGTCGCGGATCTCGCGGAAGACCTGCTTGCGGCCGGGGAGCGTCGCCTTGCCGGTCGAGAGCTTCATCTTCGGCCCCTGCGCGTCCTCGACCAGCTTGTAGACCGTCGACAACGTCGGCGCGTCGCCGCCGGTGCCCAGCCGCGTGCCGACGCCGAAGCCGTCGATGGGCGCGCCGCCGGCGAGCAGCGCCGCGATGCGCGTCTCGTCGAGGTCGCCGGAGGCGAAGATCTCCACGTCCTCGGCACCGCCGTCGTCGAGGATCTGCCGCACCGCCAGCGCGAGCGCCGCGAGGTCGCCGCTGTCGAGCCGCACGGCACGCAGGTGGATCCCCTCGGCGGCGAGCTCGCGCGCGACCCGTGCCGCGCGACGCGCGCCCTCGAGCGTGTCGAAGGTGTCAATTAGCAGCACGGAGCGGTCGCCGAATTGCCGCGCGAAGGCGCGGAACGCCGCCTCCTCGTCGCCCACCGCCATGACGTAGCTGTGCGCC
The DNA here is from genome assembly GCA_035607145.1 of Thermoanaerobaculia bacterium. Lineage (GTDB taxonomy): Bacteria > Acidobacteriota > Thermoanaerobaculia > Multivoradales > JAIOJS01 > DASYQD01. Next base: position 6,951 of record DATNCU010000335.1, on the reverse strand, counting down.
ATGGTGCCGGAGACCGGAATCCCCCAGCGCGCGCCTGCCTCGACGGTGGCGGTGGCCGCGGCGCCGCCGACGAAGGCGGCGCGGGCGGCGAGCAGCGCGGCGTCGGGGCCGTGGTCGCGCCGTGCCGAGAAGTCGACGAACGGCCGCCCGACACAGGCGATGGCGACCCGCGCCGCCTTGCTGGCGACGAGGGTCGGAAACGTGAGGGCGTTGAGCAGGAAGGTCTCGACCAGCTGCGCCTCGAGCAGCGGCGCGCGCACGACTAGCAGCGGCTCGCCGGCAAAGGCGACTCGACCCTCGGACATCGCCCACACGTCGCCGGTGAAGCGCAGCGACGCGAGCCGTTTGAGGAACGCCTCCGTGAAGAGGCCGAGCGTGCGCAGGTAGTCGAGGTCGCGGCCGGTGAAGCGCAGGCCTTCGAGGTAGTCGAGCGCGCCGGCGAGCCCGCAGGCGACGAGGAAGTTGCGCTCGCCCGGCAGCGCGCGCACGAACAGCTCGAAGGTCGCCTCCCCCTCCATGCCGGCGGCGTCGTAGGCCGCCGCCATGGTGAGCTCGTAGAGGTCGGTGAGGAGAGCGTGGGTCGGCGCTTCGGCGCTTGCCGCGACGTCGCCGCCGGCGGCCTGCGCGGCGCGGCCCTCGTGGCCGCTCACTCGACGACGGCCCCGGCGCGGCGCATCTCGTCGAGCGCGCGCTCGCCGTCGCCCGGCTGCAGGTCGACCGGCCGCACGCCGTCACGGAGCACGGTGGCGCCGAAGCCCGCGGCCAGCCCGTCGAGAGTGGTGGCGCGCACGCAGTAGTCGGTGGCGAGGCCGAGCACTACCAGCCCCTCGATCCCGTGCTCGCGCAGCAGCCGCTCGAGCCGCGACGGCTCGCTAGGATCCAGGCTCGCCTCGAACGCCGAGTAGCCGTCCTCGTCGCCGGTGCCGGTGCGCACCACCTTGCGCAGCGTCACGCCCGCTTCGTCCGCCTCCGCCGGCACGTCGAGTTGCGGATGCAGCTCTGCGCCCCAGGTCCCGCGCACGCAGTGCACCGGCCAGGTGCCGCCGTCCTTGGCGAAGTGCGGTGTCGACGGCGGGTGCCAGTCCTGCGTGTACACCACCAGCGCGCCGCCGGCCCGCGCCTTGGCGATCTCCGCGTTCGCCACCGGCAGCACCTCTTCGCCGCCGCGCACGTAGAGCGCCCCGCGCGGATCCGCGAAGTCGTTCTGCATGTCGACGACGATGAGCGCCGTGCGCGCGTCGTACTGGGCCACCGCCACCATTATGTCTGCGAAGAAACAGCGAGGGCGCCGGCCGTCCGGCGCCCTCGACTTTTGGCGAGATCCGAGTCGGTGCGCTAGAAGTGGACGCGCGCGCCGAACTGCCAGAGGCGCTGCTCGCCCTGGAGCGGGTCGCCGGCGAAGGCGTGCGCCTCGCCGAAGCGGTCGAACACCGCGGGGTTCTTTTCGTCGAAGACGTTGAACATCTCGGCGAGGACCTCGATGCCGAAGTCGCCGCCGAAGACGAAGTCCTTCGAGATGCGGACGTCGAGCTGCTGGAACGACGAGCCGCGCTCGGTGTTGACGTGGTCGACGCCGGCGGCGAGGTCGCCCGTGAAGCCGTCGCCGTTACGGTCGACGAGACCCGGGTCGAGCTTGTTGTAGGGCAGCGCCGAGCGGTAGCGGAAGAAGCCCGCCACCTTGACGTCCCAGGGCACGGTGAAGATGCCGCCGAAGGTCACCTTGTGGCGCGCATCGGTGTAGAGCGGGCCGAAGCAGTCGCCGCACTTGGGGTTGCGCGAGTTGATGCTGCGGTCGGTCTGGTAGTCGGACTGGAAGGAGCCGGCGCCCAGGCGGAACTCGTCGGCCCCGGCGAGCACGTTGCCGTCGGCCTTCGACAGGGTGTAGAAGCCCTGCAGCTCGTAGCGCGTCTGGCGAAAACGGAAGCCCAGGTTGATGCCCTTGTAGTCGGCCTCGCCGTCGCCCATCCACATGCGGCTGGTGGCCGCGAAGGGGAAGCGCCGCGCCGCCTGGTGGTTGCCGTTGGCGTCGAGCGTCGAGTTGAAGCGGAAGCGGTACGGGATGTCGCGGTACTCGGCCCAGATGGCGTCGGCGGTGATGCCGAGGCTGTTGCTGACCTGCCAGGAGAAGCCCAGCGAGAGCTGGTCGGAGTAGGGGGTCGCCTGGGTCGGCGAGGCCACCTGGTTGGCGGCGCTGCCGCCCGGTTGCGCGCCGCCCGGAGGCAGCGGCTGGCCGACGCGGTAGAAGCTGCCGTCGGGGTTGCGGATGCCGCTGTTGTTGAACAGCGAGTAGATGGTGCCGAACCCGGCCGACTGCACGGAGATGCCGGGGAAGAGGACCGTGGCGTTGGTGTAGGGGAAGTCGTAGAAGCGGCCGATGCCGCCGCGCAGCACGTGACGGCCGTCACCGCTGGTGTCCCAGCTGAAGCCCAGCCGCGGCGCCCAGTTGTCGTCGTCCTTCTTGCCCTTGCAGTCCCAGCCCTTGAAGTCGTTGAGGTAGTACTCGTTGTAGGTGGTCTGGGTGGAGAGCAGCCGGCAGATCGGGTTGGTGCCCTGGTTGAGCTCGAGGCCGCCGATGCCGGTGTTGAGGTCGTAGCGGAGGCCGAGGTTGAGCGTCAGGCGATCGGAGAACGCCCAGTCGTCCTGGAAGTAGGCGGCGTACTGCTCGACCGGCGTGTCGAAGCCGCCGAAGCCGCCGCCGTTGACGGAGATCTCGCCCACCGGCCCGTTGACGTCGTTGGTGAGCAGGATGAAGGTGCCGGCGGTGCCGGTCTCGAAGGTGCCGCCGAGGACCGGCTCGTGCACGTATTGGGCGCCGGTCTTGAAGTCGTGGCGGCGGCCGCCGAGGGTGCGCGAGAAGCTGAAGTCGTCCTTGTACTGGTACTTCGTCTGGATCGTGGTCTGCGGCGTGTTGGGGTTCTGACCCTGGATCGTGCCGTTGGGGAACTGCACCGACGGCGCGTTGGAGACCGCCAGGATGCCGTTCTCGAAGGTGGTGTACTGGTAGACGAACTCGTTCAAGCTGTCGGCGCCGATCTGCGCGGTGTGGCTGCCGAGGATCGACTCGTAGTCGTTGTTGAGGGTGCCGAGGGCCGAGGGCAGGGTCAGCGCGCTGGCGCCGTAGAAGTCGGTGTTCTTCTGGTAGCCGTAGCGCACCTGCAGGTACTGGCCGGCAGTCAGGTTGACCGTCGCCTTGGCGGTGCCCAGCTCGTCCTCGAAGGGGATGCTGACCACGTCGCCGTCGAAGGTGGGGACGGCGCCGCCGGTGTCGATGACGTACTGGCCGGACCGCTCGAGCTTCTCGTAGGTGGCGAAGAAGTGAGCGCGGTCGCGCACGATCGGGCCGCCGAGGGTGGCGCCGTACTGGTCGCGCTTGTAAGGCGACTTGTCGACGCCGGCGCGACGCTCGGACTCGGTCTTGCCGTTGTAGTCGTCGCGGCGGGCGAACTCGTAGGCGCTGCCGTGGAAGTCGTTGGTGCCGGTCTTGGTGACGACGGTGAGCACACCGCCGCTCGAACGCCCGTACTCGGCCTTGTACTGCGCGGTCTGGATCTTGAACTCCTCGACGGCGTCGAGGTTGTAGTTCTGCAGCGCGCCGCCGATCGTGTCGTCGGTGTTGTCGCCGCCGTCGACGGTGAAGTTGACGTTACGGCCGATGCCGCCGTTGAGGGCGATGGTGAGCTGGCCGGGCTTGGTGGGGTCGGCGTTGTAGGCCAGCTGGGTGCCCGGCGCCAGCACGGCGACGTTGGCGAACTGGCGGCCGTTGAGCGGCAGGGTCTCGAGCTGCTGTTCGCTCACCACGGTGCCGATGGCCGGCGTCGTCTCGATCAGCGGCGCTTCGGTCGTCACCGTGATCGTCTCCTCGACGGAGGCGGCGCGCATGCTGATCTCGATCGAGCGCTCGCTGGCGACGCTGAGGTGGACGCCCTCGACGCTCACCGTGGCGAAGCCCTGGAGCTCGGCCGTGACGTTGTAGTCGCCTACCGGCAGCGCAACGATGCGGAAGGTGCCGTCGGCGCCGGTCACCGCGACGCGGGTGAGGCCGGTGCTCTTGTCGGTGGCGGTGACGGTGACGCCCGGCAGCGCCGAGCCGTCGGCGTCGGTGGCCTTGCCGCTGAGGGTGGAGCTCGCCGCCTGGGCGTGCGCCGCGGGTGCGAGCGCGACACCGAGGACGAGCGCCAGGCCGAGCGCCAGGGCGAGCGCGCGCAGCCCGATCGAGAGTCTCGTGCGATCCATTCGCGATTCCTCCGGTCGTTTAGGTGTACAGATCTACGACAGCATATGCCCAAGGTTTCCTGAATGGTAGGCCGGCGTCGCCGGCGGGGCCGAGCCGCGAGCGCATTCAACTCGTTGAATCGATTCAACTCTCCGCACCGAGGCGGGCGAGAAGCTGCTGGGCGACGCGTCGCTGCGCGGCGTACTCGCGATCGTTGGCGGCGTGCGAGAGAAAGTCGCGGTAGGCGGCGACGGCGCCGGCGCGGTCGCCCATGAGCTCGAGCGCGATGCCGCGGTTGAGGCGCGCCTCGTGCTGGCGCGGGGCCAGGGCGATGGCGCGGTCGAACCACGGAAGCGCTGCGGCGGGACGCTGGCGCGATACTTCGAGGGCGCCCATGCCGTTGAGCGGGTCCGGGTAGCGCGGATCGAGCGCGATCGCGCGCTCGTAGGCGCGCGCCGCCTCGTCGGCACGGCCGAGGCCGCGCTCGACGTTGCCGAGGTTGTTCCAGATCTGCGCGTCGCGCGCGTCGACGGCGAGCGCGGTCTGCAGGTGCTCGCGTGCTTCGGCGAGCTTGCCGGCATTGGCGAGCGCGACGGCGAGCGCGTTGTGAGCCTGCGGCTTGCCGGGGTCGTGGCGCAGCGCCTCCTCGAGCGCGGCGCGCGCCTCGTCGGCCCGGCCGGCGCGCTGCAGCGTCGTCGCCAGCTCGTACCAGACCTGCGGGTCGGTGGGCGCAAGCGCCGCGGCTTGGCGGTAGAAGGGCAGCGCCTCCGCGACGCGACCGAGGTCGCGAAGGGCGCGGGCGTAGCTCATGCGGAAGACGGGGTTGCCGGGGTCCTTCTCGACGAGCGGCTGGAGCAGCGCCGCGGCTTCGGCGGTGTGCCCCTGCTGCTCGGCGGCGTGTGCCGCTTCGAAGGCGCGGAAGAGGTCGACGGCGGACTTGGGATCGCGCGTGCCGGCTCGAGGTGCGGTCGAGGGCGCGGCGTAGCCGAGGGCGGCGAGGCGGGCGCGGCTCTCGGCGTCGGCGCTCGCGGGGGCGGCTGCGCGTTGTTGCGCCGTCAGTCTCGTGTCGAGCGCCACGAGCGCCTGCGCGAGCGTGGCGGCTTCGCGGCGGCGGTCGGCGCGGAGGTCATGCGCCTCACCGGCATCGATGGTGAGGTCGTAGAGCTCGGCGGTGCCGGCGGGCTGCGCCGTCGTCGCGGTCACGTATTTCAGTGCGCTGCGGCGGAGCGCCAGCAGCGGGCTCCAGCCGAAGGTCGCGGGGTAGCGGCTCTCGGCGTAGAGGTCGGCGGCCGGCGGCTCCTCGCCGGCGAGAAGCGCAGCGGAGAGGTCACGGCCGTCGAGCGCCGGCGCCTCCGCTGCGGCAGGCAGGGGGTGGCCGAGCAGGGCGGCCACCGTCGGCGCGACGTCGGCGAGCCCGACGGGCTCGCGCACGACGCGCGGCGCGAGGACGCTCGGCGCCGCGATCAGCAAGGGAACTCGCAGGGTGCCCTGGTAGAGCAGCAGCCCGTGCGTCAGCTCGCCGTGCTCGCCGAGCGACTCGCCGTGGTCGCCGGCGACGACGACGATCGTGCGCGCAACCTCGCCGCGCTGCGCCAGAGCGTCGAGCAGCCGCGCCACCTGCGCGTCGACGGCCGCCACCTCGCCGCCATAGGCGTCGCCGGGGTGGCGGCTGCGGAACGGCTCGGGCGGCGCGTACGGTGCGTGGGCGTCGTAGAGGTGGACCCAGGCAAAGAAAGGTTTCTTTTCGCCCGCGGCGGCGAGCCAGGCGAGTGCACGGTCCACCACCTCGGCGCCGGGCCGCTCGGCCTCGAGCGCGCTCTCGCGGCGCGGGATCTCGTCGTCGTAGGTCGAGAACCCGCGCGCGAGGCCGTAACGGTGGTCGAGCACGAAGGCGCCGACGAAGGCGCCGGTGCGGTACCCGGCGCCGCCGAGGCGCGTGGCGAGCGTGGCCACGTCCTGGGGCAGCGAGCCGCGGCCGTTGTCGCGCAAGCCGTGCCGCGGCGGCAGCAGGCCGCTGAGGATCGTCGCGTGCGAGGGCAGGGTCAGCGGCACCGCACTCTGCGTCTGATCGAAGCGCAGGCCGCGCGCGGCGAGGGCGTCGAGGGCCGGCGTCTCGGCGCCGGCGCGCCCGTAGCAACCGAGGCGGTCGGCGCGCAGGGTGTCGAGGGTGACGAGGAGGAGGTTCCAGCCAGCCGCCGGCGCCGCGGCAGGCGACGGGGGAGGTTTGCGACACGCGAGGCTCGCGAGCAGGACGAGCGCGAGCATCGCCGCGACCCCGCCGCCAATGTGTCGCACGCGCATCGCGCGGCATCGTAGCCAATCGACGCCTCCGGTGGGGCCACGCGGCTTGCTCGACCACCGCCCAGGCGATCGCGCGAAGCACGAGGACTAGCCGCAGCGCCAACGGCGGGCGACCGTCCGTCGTCGCGGGGCGACTCGGCGTCAGCTCGCCCGCCGGAGCGGCTTCGGCAGCTTCCTGAGCTGCTTGCTCGCGCGGTGAAGGTCCACGGCCTTCTGCGCGTTGAGCCAGAACTCTGGAGTGGTGCTGAACGTCGCCGCCAAACGCAGCGCCATCTCGGCGGTCAGCGAGGTGCGGCCGTTGACGAGGCGGTTGATCACCTTCACATCGCACCCCACGTGGTCCGCAAGCTGCCTTTGGGTGATCCCTCGCGGCCGCAAGAACTCCTCGTGCAGGATCTGACCAGGCGTCGTCGGTCGACGCTGCGCGCTTCCCGTAT
>DATNCU010000189.1:0-6795 GCA_035607145.1 Thermoanaerobaculia bacterium | reverse complement strand
TGACGTTGGCGCCCACCGCGAACACTTCGGCGAAGGCGCCGTCGACGGTGCGGTTCTCGATGCGGAAGCCGGTCTCGTTGGTGGCATTGTCGGTCCAGGTGAGCGCCACGCTGGTGGTGGACTGCGCGGTCGCCTGCAGGTTGGTGGGCGCGGCCGGCGGGCTGCCGCCCGCGGGCGCGTCGTCGTCGGTGATCTGCAGCGTGGCGTTCTGTCGCGACGGGTCGATGGCGGCGCCGCCGGTCGCGCTGCTGAGCGCGAGCTGTACGTTCTCGTTGGCTTCGTCGACGGCGTCGTTGAGGATGGTCACCGCGAAGCTCTTGCTGCTGTCGTCGTTGTCGGCCCACGACAGCGTGCCGCTGGTGGCGGTGAAGTCGGCGCCGGCGGTAGCGGTGCCGGCGCTTGCCGCGTAGTGCACCGAGACCGCACCGTCGTCGCCGTCGACGCGCTGGACGGTGATCGTCGCCGTGCCGGCGTTCTCGTTGGCGGAGTAGGAGGCCTGGCTGAAGCGCAGCGTTCCCGGCTGCGAGTTGCCGCCGCCGCCGACCACCACGGTGCCCGCCATGCCGCCGCCGGGGAAGCCGTGGAAGGTGCAGTAGTAGCCGAAGGTGCCGGGCGTCGAGTAGGTATGCGAGAAGGTCCACGATCCGCCGGAGGGTCCGGCAAAGCTGTTGTCGTCGGCCTTCACGTTGTGGGTATCCCCGGTGTTGTTGGTCCACCGCACGGTGTCGCCGGCCTGGATGTTGACGGTCGAGGGCGAGAAGCTCGAGCCGACGACGTTCACGTCGACCGTGGCGGCGGCGGCCAGGCGTGCGGTGGCGAGGGCGGCGACGGTGAGGGCGACGAGTCGGTTGTGCATGGTGGTCCCTCCGCGGCGTTCCCAGTAAGTGTGCGCGCCACGACACTTCGGTTCAAGGAGCCCCTGCTATCCTTCCGCGTGGTGGATCCCGCCCAGCCGAGCGATCGCCGCCTCCTCGAGGTGGCCCTCGAAGCCGCCGCGGCCGGGGCCCAGGTGCTGCGCGAGCAGTTCCGCAGCGCCTCGCTCTCGGTGCACGCGAAGGGGCGCAACGACCTCGTCTCCTCGGCCGACCACGCCGCGGAGGCGGCGGTCGCGCGGGTGATCCGCGGCCACTTCCCCGACGCCGTGTTCCTCGGCGAGGAGAGCGGGCGCAGCGGCGGGCGCCGCGACGGCCTGGAGTGGATCGTCGATCCGCTCGACGGCACCAACAATTTCCTGCAGGGCCTGCCGATCTTCTGCACCTCGGTGGCCTGCTGCCGCCGCGACGAGCCGGTCGCGGGAGTGGTGCACGAGCCGCTCACCGGCACGGTGTACAGCGCGGTGCGCGGCGGCGGCGCGTGGCGCCACGAGAGCGGCAATGGCGCCGGTGAGCGCCTGCAGGTCACCGCGCGGACCGGGCTCGACGGCGCCTTCCTCGCCACGGGCTTCCCCTTTCGCGCCCACGCCGCACTCGACCTCTACCTCGCCGCGTTCCGCGAAGTCTTCCTCGAAGCGCGCGCGGTGCGGCGCTGCGGCGCCGCCGCGCTCGACCTCGCCCACACCGCGGCCGGGATCTACGACGGCTTCTTCGAGTTCCGGCTCTCGCCGTGGGACCTCGCCGCCGGCGTGCTGCTCATCGAGGAGGCCGGCGGCCGCGTCAGCGACCTCGACGGCGGCCGCGACTACTTCGCGGGCGGCAACGTGGTGGCCGGCGGCGAGGGTGTCTGGCAGCAGCTGCGCCGCGCTGTCAACCGCCACGCCGACGAGGCGCGGCTGCATGCCGTCGACCCCGCGGGAGGCGTGGTGGCGTGAACCCGCGGCGTCTCCTCGAGGTGCAGATCCATGCGCCGGACATCCGGCGCGGCGTGCGCTACCTCTTCCTCGACCGCCGCCACTTCTGGGTCACCGGCGGCGCCGCCGCGCTGGTGCTCGCCTTCGTCGCCTGGGGCTTCTCGCGGGCGCCGGGGGTGGCCCGCAACCAGCTCTCGCGCCAGCAGTACCGCGAGCTCGAGCGCGTGCGCGTGCAACAGGGCGAGCGCCTCAAGTCGCTGCTTGGCCGCCTCGAGCAGCTCGCCGACGGCGCCGAAACGCTGCGCCTCCGCACCGAGAAGGTCTACCTCGCCTACGGCCTGCCGCAGGAGGGCGCGCGGGGGCAGGGCGGCTTCCCCGTCGTGCGGCCGCCGGTGCCGCACTCGATCTACGCCGACAGCATCGCCCACGGCGGCCTGTTACAGACGGAGGTGGTGGAGCAGCTCGAGGTGGTGAGCTCGTTCCTGCGCGACGTGCAGGAGTTCGAGCAGGCGCATGCCGACGAGGTGACGCTGACGCCGTCGATCTGCCCGCTCACCGGCCGTGATTTCGTGCTTACCAGCCCCTTCGGCATGCGCCGCAACCCGTTCACCAAGTCGGCCGACTTCCACGCCGGCCTCGACCTCGCGGCGCCGCCCGGCACGCCGGTGCACGCCACCGCCTCGGGAGTGGTGGTGTTCGCCGGCCGCTACGACCTGCGGCAGAGCGTCGGCTGGTGGCGCTACGGCAACCTGGTGATGGTGCGTCACGGCGACCGCTTCGCCACCCTCTACGGCCACTGCCAGGACGTGCAGGTGCGCGTCGGCCAGCGCGTCGAGCAGGGGCAGACCATCGCCACCGTCGGCAACACCGGCTGGAGCACCAGCCCGCACCTGCACTACGAGGTGCGGCGCCGCGACGCCGGCGACTACCGGCCCATCGACCCGCGCATCTACATCCTCGACCACCGCTGGCGCGACGAGGAGCGCCTGCTGGTGCGCGCCCGCAGCGCGCCCGATCCCGGCGACTACGAGCCGCTGCCGCGTTCCTTCGGACCCGTCGGCCGCTGAGGACAAACGCCACGTTCATGCGCAAGCCCGACCTCTCGAAGCTCCACTTGACCGGCGGCCCCGCGGTGCCGACGATGATCGTGCCGCCGGGCACGCAGATCCAGGTCGACCCGCAGGGGCAGGTGTCGATCCGCACGCCGGGCAACCTGGTGCTGCAGAACTCCGGCGCCTACGCGACGCTGGAGTCGGTGTCGGGGTCGATCCGCATCGAGCCCAGCGTGCACGTCGAGGCGGTGACGGTGCGCTGCGCCGACACCTGCCTGGTGCAGGGCTCGCTCACCGCCTGGCGGGTGGTGGCGCGCACGCTCCACGTCGACAGCGACGCCGAGGCGCACGTGGTGATGCAGGAGACCGAGAAGCTGGAAGTGGGCCGCAACGGCCGCCTGGTCGGCAACTTCCGCTCCGAGAAGGAGCTCTTCGAGCTGTTCTCGCGCTTCGCCGGCAACGTGCGGGCGCTGCCGCCGTTTGCCGGCGAGAGCGCGGCGCCGCCGGTGACGGTGGAGGCGGAGGTGCAGCCTGCGGCGGCCGCGGCCGGCAACGGCCACGACGCGGCGGCCGCTGCCGAGCCGTTCACGCTCGGTAAGGAGCTCGGCGACGAGCTCGCCGAGGAGGACGAGGACGAGCTCGGGATGGCCAGCGGGGCGGACGCGGCGGCGGAGAGCCCGCTGCCGCCGGCGGACCTGCCCGACGCCTTGTCGCTGGCGCTGCTGCTGCTCGAGCAGGAGCAAGCGGTGGGGACCACCGCCGCCTCGGGCCGGCGCTCGCTCGCCCAGCTGCTGCGCCTGCTGCGCGACGGCGACGTCGACACCCTCCGCCACACCTACAAAACCCTGTTCGCGCGGCTCGGCGGGGGCGGCGAGCCGGTGCGGCGGGCGCGCAAGGCGGTGGGCGGCTTCTTCGACGCCGAGATCGAGCAGCAGTCCCCCCGGGGATAGCTCCTCACGCGCAAAGCCGCGCGGGTGAGTAGAATGGCCGAAATGGATTCAGCAGCCGGCGGCTCTCCGGCGGATAGAGGGCAGCGCCGCGCTTTTCCGCGCGTCCCGCTGCGGGCGAAGACCCGTATGGAATTCGCGGAGCAGCGCTTCTTCCTCAGCGAGTGGGCGGTGAACCTCTCGCCGGGAGGCATGTTCGTGCGCAGCGAGGCGCCGATGGGCGCCGGCCAGCGCTTCCAGTTCGAAGCGAGCCTGACGCCGAAAGGCCCGCGCTTCGAGGGCGTCGGCGAGGTGATGTGGGTGCGCACCGACTGGGAAGGCAACGCGCGCCCGCCGGGCTTCGCCGTCCGCTTCCTCGAGCTCGAGGAGGCGGGCAGGGAGATGATGGTGCGTCTCGCCGCTGTCTTCCTCGAGCGCGGCGTCGGCGCCATGCAGGAGGAGCTGCAGGCGATGAGCGCCGCCTGGCAGCGCCGCCGGCTCGACGACGAGAACACCGACGAGATCCACCCGGTACCGGAGGCGATGCCGCCGCTCGCCGACACCGCCGTCATCGATGCGCCGTGGGCGGCGGGCTTGGCGGACGAAGTCGAAGCGACCGTCGCGGCGGAGAGTGCGGCCGAAGACGCGCCGAACGCGCTGCCGGGCGAGCTCACCGTCACCGCGCCGCTGGCGGTGGAGCCGGGCGGCGAGAAACCCGGTGCGGAGAAGCCTGGTGCGGAGAAGGCCGGCGCGGCGGGCACGGTCCCGCTTCCGGGGCGGCGGCGAGTCTGGTGGGTGGGGATCGTGGCGCTGGCCCTGTTGGGCGGCAGCGGCTACCTCGTCGCGCGGGGCTCGCTGCCGAGCCGCATCGCGCCGGCGGAGCATCCGGATGAGCGAAGCGCCGAGGCGGCTGCGCCGCTGCTGCCGCCGGCGCCGCCGGCCGCGCCGGCCACGATGCCGGCGAGCGCGCGCACCATCTTGAAGCAGCAAGGGCAGCCGGCGGCGTTCGCCGGTCTCGACGATGTCCGCTTCGAACCGGTGGGCGAGGACCTCTGGGTGGTGCTGACGCTCGACGGTGAGCTGCCACCCGAGGCGGTGCACGCGATGCACCCCGACGACCCGCCGCGCGAGGTGATCCAGCTGCTGGGAGCGCGCCGCGGCTACGAGCCGGCAACGATCGCCGTGGGCTCGCCGCTGCTGTCGCAGATCCGCGTCGGCTTCCATCCGGGTGGTTCCGCCGGCAGCGAAAGCGGCGCCGCCGCTCCCGGCCCGCCGCGCGACGGCGAGCTGCACGTCGTGCTCGACCTCACCTCGTCCGCCGTGGTGGCCGATCCGGCGATCCGCGACGGGCGCTCGCTGCGCGTGCGGCTCTCGCGCGGGCCTAGCGAGCCCGCTGCGCCGTCGGGCGCCGCGGCCCCCCCGACCGCCGCGGTGGTCGCCAGCCCTTCCATCGCTTCGCAGTAGGCTCCGCGCGCGCCGCTTCGCTCCGCAGCGCACCCGACCCACGAGGAGGCATGCCGATGCGTTCTCCGTCCACCGCCTCGCGTCGAAGCCACTTGGTTCTTGGCGAAGCACTCGGAAGCCGTGATGCGCGTCCGGCGCTGCGCGCGCTGCTGCTCGTCGTCGCCGCGCTCGCCGCCGCGGGCCGGGCCTACGGCGAGGTGGCGCCATCCTCGTTCGAAGACCTCCACTGGCGTCTCGTCGGCCCGCTGCGCGGCGGCTGGGCGACCTGCGCCACGGGGGTCTCGGGCAGCAACGACACCTTCTACTTCGGCGCCGCCGACGGCGGCGTGTGGCGGAGCGTCGACGCCGGCCGCACCTGGCAGGCGCTCTTCCAGCACGAGGCGGTGAGCTCGGTGGGCGCCCTGGCGATCGCGCCGAGCGATCCGAAGATCCTCTACGTCGGCAGCGGTCAACCCGAGCCGCGGTGGGACATCGCCTCGGGCAACGGCGTCTACGGCTCCACGGACGGCGGCGAGACTTGGACCTGGCTCGGCCTTCCGGAGAGCGAGCACATCGGCAAGATCCTCGTCGACCCGCGCGATCCGCGCGTGGTGTTGGTCGCCGCGCTCGGCCACTTCTTCGGCCCCAACGACGAGCGTGGCGTCTACCGCAGCGCGGACGGCGGCAAGACCTGGCAGCGCGTGCTGTTCAAGGATGCCGACACCGGCGCCGTCGACCTGGCCCGCGACGAGGTGAACCCAGACCTCGTCTTCGCGGCGCTCTGGCAGGCGCGGCGCTACCCGTGGCAGGGCTACCACCAGCCCATCGTCGGCCCCGGCAGCGACATCTACCGTTCGCGCGACGGCGGCCGCACGTGGGAGCACCTGACGAAGGGGCTTCCGGCCGATGCGACGGGACGCATCGGGCTCGCCGTCGGCTCGGGTAGCGGTGGCAAGCGCGTCTACGCCGCGGTCGGCGGCGCCAAGCAATCGGGCATCTACCGCTCCGACGACGGCGGCGACAGCTGGCAGCGCGTCAACGACGACGGCAGCCTCGGCACCTACTACTTCGCGCGGCTGGTCGCAGACCCCAAGAAGACCGACACCGTCTGGGCGATGGGGCAGTCGCTGCGCCGCTCCGACGACGGCGGCAAGACCTTTGTCTTCGAGCACGGCGCGCCCGGCGGCGACGACCACCACGACCTGTGGGTCGACCCCGCGCAGCCCGAGCGTCGCCTCATCGCCTCCGACCAGGGCGCCATCGTCACCCTCAACGGCGGCGCCACCTGGAGCAGCTGGTACAACCAGCCGACCGGCCAGCTCTACCACCTCGCCACCGACAACCGCACGCCGTACTGGATCTACAGCGGCCAGCAGGACAGCGGTACGGTCGCCTTGGCCAGCCGCAGCGACTACGGCCAGCTCACATTCCGCGACTGGTATCCGGTAGGCGGCGACGAGCGCGACTGCGACATCCCATTCCCGGGGAATCCGGACGTCGTCTTCGGCAGCGGCCTCGGCGGCCGGCTCTCGCGCTGGAACGCCCGCACCGGCGAGGTGCAGAACGTGTCCCCCTGGCCGGTTTCAAG
>DATNCU010000316.1:0-5510 GCA_035607145.1 Thermoanaerobaculia bacterium | reverse complement strand
CGGCGGTGGTGGCGCGGAAGGTCGCCACCGTCCCCGCGGTCACCGTGCCGATGTTGCGCAGGAAGGTGCCGGTCACGGTGGGCCCTGTCGACGTCGACGGCTTCACCTCGAAGGTGCCGCCGGTGGACACCGTGATGAGGGTGGGCAGCGCGCGGTCGAAGTTGATCGTCGCCTGCCGCGAGACGTTGTTCGCCGTCGCCGTCACGCGGCCGGAGCCGATGGTGGTCGGGCTCGCGAGGTCGGCGGTCACGCGGTAGGAGCCGTCCGCGGTGCGCGTCACGGTGGCGGCACCCTCGGGCTGGAAGAGGCCGGCGGTGGCCTGGAACGTCACCTGCGTGCCGAGCGGGAGCGCTGGCGACAGCTGCACCGTGAACGACGAGATGGTGGCGCCGTCGGCGGGCGCCGAGGACGGCGCGGCGACGAAGTCGATGATGGTGCTGGGGTCGGCGGCGGTGAAGCTGACGGTGATGCTGCGCGACAGACCCGTCACGCTCTCTACCTTTGCCGTCACGGTCGCGCTGCCCACCTGTTGCGCGCTCCGCAGCTCGACAGAGGCGGTGCCGGTGACGTCCGCGCCCACGGTCAGCTGGTTGGACCCGCCGGCGGCACCGACCAGCGTACCGGCCGTGGTGGAGAACACGATCGAGCGCTTGTTGGCGTCGGCGTCGGGCGAGATCTTGGCGATGATGCGCAGCTTCGAGACGCCGTCGGCGGGGATCGACGTCTGGCCGTTCGCGGTCGACAGCGTCAGCGCGTCGGCGGTGGGCGGCGCGGTGGGCGAGTAGTCGCTCTTCTCGTAGCAGCGGCCGGCGAAGAGCGCCAGCGCCGCGACGCCAGTGGCGGCGACGACTCGTAGGCGGCGGCCGAGAGACGAGCGCATCGTCACCAAGTGTAGCGGTCAGGACTGGATCTGGACGACCACCAGGCCGGGGATGACGTTGCCTTCCGAGTCGCGGATCGACTGCGACACCTCGACGGTGAGCAGCCCGCCGACCCCGGGGCCGGTGGTCATGGTGATGCGGTCGGTCGTCACCTGCGGCGTGCGGCCGATGGTGTCCTCGCGGATGACGCGCTTGTGCAGGCTGCCGTCGCTGTCCTGGAACCAGATGTTGTGCGCCTCCGCGAGCGAGTAGGCGCAGAGGATCGCTTCCGAAGCGAGCGAGCTGTGCAGCGTCTGCTGGAACTCGACGCGCTTGGGCAGCGTCGTCGGGTTGGGGGAGGCCGTCAGGTCCTGGTCGACGAAGATGGCCATGCGCGACTCCTCTACGAACCGCCGCCGGTGCCGACGCCGAAGGCGGTGGCGAGCGGCTTGGAGAACAGGTTGACGACGTCGACGTCGAAGGAGAACGACAGGTAGTAGCTGTAGTTGAGCTTCTCCTCGTCGATCAGCGGGCTCGGGTCGTCCTCCTTGAAGACGATGGCGCCGGCGCCCAGCCGGAAGGCGTCGGTGATGCGCAGGCCGGCGCCGAGCATCAGCGACTGGTTGCCGAAGAGGTCGGTCTGCGTGCCGCCGGCGCTGGTGTCGTCGGAGATGCTGGAGAGCGTGAGGCCCAGCGTCATCGAGAAGCGGCGGCTGAAGGTCTGGCGGAAGCTGCCGAGGCTGCGCAGTGGCGCGTTGCGGTTGACCGGCCGGAAGTAGATGTTGGTGCCCATGTAGGGCACCAGCTCCTCGAGCTCGGGCGCCCAGGTGAGGCCGGCGTCGAGGCTGATGTAGTTCGTCTGGTTGGTGATGAAGTTGCCCAGCGTCGAGGCGTCTGCAAGCTGTAGCGTGCTGGCGACGATGCTGAGCTCGCTGGCGAGCGCCTGGATCCCGTCCTCCCGGGTCCGCAGGTGGGTGGCGAGGCTCTGGCTCAGGCTCGCCAGCGTGTTGGCCTTGCCGGCGGCATTGCTAAGCGGGCCGCCGGCCTTGGCGAGGTCGGCGAGCGCCGCCTGGTCGGCGTCGGAGAGCGCCGCCACGACGGCCGGCGGACCCTCCTCGCCGAGCACCCACTGGATGGTGGCGGCGAGCCCGCTGAGCGCCTGCGCGGTGTTGAGGTAGCTCTGCGCCATCGCCGTCGGTTGCGCGGGCGGCGACTGGACGGTGAGCGGCGGGTTCGGCGTCGAGGTGGCGTCCTCGCCGAGGGCGAGGCGGGCGGCGGGCGTGGCGCCGGAGCCGAGCAGCGACGGGCAGGTGGGGCAGAGGCTCTGCGCGCGCGCCCCGACGGCGGGGTCGAGCGCCCCCTGCTGGGCCAGCGCGTCGACGAGCTTGCCGACGCTGGGGTTGGCCTGCAGCGCGGCGAGGATCGCCTGCAGCTCGCTCTGGCGCGTACCGAGAGAGGGCACGGAGAACGGGTCGTTAGGGTCGTCAGAGGGCCGGCCGGCGATCACCAGCTGCGCGCGGCGCTGCGCCTGCAGCGGCCCGAGCGTGATCTTGGTGGCGAAGGCGTCGACCTGGTCGTCGGTGCAGTCGAAGACCGTGCCGTGGGTGAGCACGTTGTTGGTGCCGGTGATGGTGAGCAGCCGCGAGCGCAGCTCCTGGCAGATCCCCCGCGTCTGCTCGCGCGTGAGGTCGAGGGTGGGCGAGGTGACCGCTGCGAGCCCCTCGTCGAGGGTCGCCGGGGTCGCCTGCCGGAAGGTGGTGATCTCGGCGTCGGTGGCCGTCTTCTCGAAGCCGAAGCAGAAGACGTAGTAGCGCTCCGCTTCCAGCCTGCCCACCACCCAGCGCACCGTGGTGGGGCCGTTGGCGGCGGCGGTGGGCTGGCGGGCGAACTCCGGGCCCCACTGGATGCCCGGGCTACGGATCGTGCAGGTGTCGGCATCGACGTCGATCGGCCCCAGCCGCCGGTCGCCGGACGCGTACTTGACGGTGGCGCGGGTGGTGCCGTCGGGCACCTCGGCGCAGATGCGCAGCGGCACGTCGAAGGGCAGGACGGTGGAGAAGGTCCCCGCCGCGGGCGTGAAGATGACGTCGTTGAAGCCGGTGTCGCCGGTGGGCGTCGTGCACTGCGCCCGCACCGTGGCGGCGGAGGCCAGCAGCGAGGCGATCCACACGACGCAAACGAGCCCCGAGCGCTTCGTCATCGATTCGCTGCCCACCCTTTCCGCGCTGGTCCGTGAGGCGCGGCGGACAGTAACACAGCGTGCCGTTGGGAGTAGGCTCGCAGCCCTGAGAATGCGAACGAACCGCACGATCGCGCGGGCGATTTGGTCTCTGCTCGCGGCGGCGGGCCTCGTTGTGCTGATCGCCGCGGTGCCGCAGGCGAGGTCGCGCCTGACGGCCTGGTCCTCCGACGGCGAAGCAGCCGGCGGCCTCGCTGCCGAGGCCGTCGCTTTTCCGGGTGGAGAGGCGGGCATCGGCTTCGACGACCTGCGGTTTCTTCCCTCGCTTGGCCGCGTGCTCGTGCCGGCCGGGCGCAGCGGCAACCTCGACCTCGTCGACCCTTCCACCGGACAGGTGGAGGCGATCGGCGGCTTCAGCAGCCAAGCACGCTATTCGGGTGGACATGGAGAAGGCATGACGTCGGCGGACTTCGGCCGCGGCTTCATCTTCGCCGTCGACCGGACCGCACGGAAGCTCGTCGTCGTCGACGCCGCCACCCATGCCGCGCTCGCGCAAGCCAAGCTGGCGAGCTCGCCGGATTACGTCCGGTGGGTCGAGCCGATAGGCGAGGTGTGGGTGACGCAGCCCGACCAGGAGCGAATCGAGGTCTTCGCGCTGCCGGCCGCGGGCATGCCGGCGCCGGTGCACACGGCGTTCATCCCGGTCGTGGGCGGGCCCGAGTCGCTCGTCGTCGATGTGGCCCGACACCGCGCGTACACGCACTTGTGGAGGGGCGCGACGGTCGCGGTCGATTTGGCGAAGCGAGCCGTGATCGCGGAGTGGCCGAACCGTTGCCGAGGATCGCGCGGCATCGCGCTCGACGCCGCGCGCGGGTTCCTGTTCGTCGGCTGCACCGAGGGTAAGGCCGTCGTCCTCGACGTCGCTCACGATGGCGCCGTTCGCGACGCGCTGCGCGCCGGCGACGGCGTCGACGTCATCGACTACAGCTCCGCTCTAGCGCACCTGTACCTCCCCGGCGGCGACAGCGGCACGATGGCGATCATCGGCGTGTCGAGCGGCGGTGCTCTGTCGCTCCTCGGCAGCGTGAAGACCGCGCCGTCGGCGCATTGCGTAGCCGCCGACGACCGCCGGCAGGCGTGGCTCTGCGATCCCGAGCATGGCAGGCTGCTGCGAGTCCGCGATCCCTACCCGCGGGCGCAGTGAGAGCACGTCGAGCAGCGTTCTCGTGGGGCGTCGCGGCGGCGGCCGTGCTGGCCGTGTCGCTGGCTGCGAGCTCCGCGGGCGCCGTCGGACGCGAAAGCCTGATCGCCGCGGCGGCGAGCGCCGAAGTGTCGCTCGACGGCAGGCTCGACGAGCCGGCGTGGGCCGAGGCTCCGCAGGTCGAGCTCACGCAGGCGTCGCCGCGGCCCGGCGCGGCGACGCCTTACGCCACGACGGTGCGCGTCCTGACGGCCGGCGACCGCGTCTGGATCGGCGTCGACTGCCGCGATCCCGAGCCGCAGCGCCTCGCCATCCACACGCGCGTGCGCGACCGCGACATGGCGGGGGACGACCGCGTGTCGGTGGCGCTCGACACCTTTGGCGACCGGCGCACCGGCTACCTCTTCGAGGTCAACGCCGCCGGCACCCGCCGCGACGCCTTGATCGCCGGTCCCGAGGAGCTCTCGGCCGACTGGGACGGCATCTGGCGCGCGGCGGTGGCGCGCGACGGCGCGGGCTGGTCGGTCGAGATCGAGCTGCCGACGCGCAGCCTGCAGTTCCGCCGCGGCGCCGCCGCCTGGGGGCTCAACGTCGAGCGCTGGGTAGCGCGCGAGCGGCTGTCCTTGCTGTGGAGCTCGCCGTCCCTCGACTCCGCGGTCATCGATCTCTCGCGCGCGGGCGAGCTCGCCGGCCTCGCTGCGCTGGAGCAAGGACTCGGACTGTCGCTCGTTCCGTACGCGCTGGCCCGCGCCGTTGACGACCGCGAGCGCGGGCGCCGCGGCGGCGACGCCGACGCTGGTGGCGAGCTGTACTACAACCTGACGCCGCAGTTGCTCGGCGCCGTGACCTTGAACACCGACTTCGCCGAAACCGAGGTTGACGACCTGGTCGCCAACTTCACCCGCTTCCCACTCTTCTTTCCGGAGAAACGCGGCTTCTTCCTGGAGGGCTCGAATCAGTTCGAGTTCGGGCTCGGCCTGAGCGAGGTATTCCTGCCTTTCTACTCGCGCCGTGTAGGGCTCTTCGCGGGCCGGCTGGTGCCGATCGCTGGCGGCGCCAAGCTCCTGGGCCGCTCGGGCCGCGCCGGCGTGGCGCTGCTCGACGTCGAGACGCGTAGCGCGCCGGTCGCTCCCGCTGCCAACCTCTTCGCAGGCCGGTTCACCTGGGACGTCGGCGATCGGCTGCGGCTCGGTGTCGTCGGCACCAATGGGGATTCCAACGGCCGTGCGGACAACTCGCTTGCCGGCGTGGACGCGGTGTGGCGCACGTC
>DATNCU010000311.1:0-2922 GCA_035607145.1 Thermoanaerobaculia bacterium | reverse complement strand
CGCCATGAAGAGCCCGGCGACCACCATCGAGGGGCAGAGACGCAGCAGCCAGAAGAGCGGCGGCCAACCGCCGATGCCGGTGTCGGCGCGGAGGAAGGTGAGCGCCCAGCCGCCGAGCGCGATGAGCCCGACGAACAGCAGCGCGGTGGTGAGCAGCAGCGCGACGAGCGCGGTCCACTTGGCGAGGTAGTGGACGGAGCGCGGCACCGGCAGCGCCAGCAGGTGCTTCCACTGCCGATCGGAGTGCTCGAGCCCGGCGAGCAGCGCCGCCTCGAGGGTGACGAAGAGCGGCATCATCAGGAACGCCCAGAGCGCGAAGGAGGCACCGGCGAACGCCTTCCACGCCGCTTCGCGGGTTTGGCCCACCTCCAGCTCGGTGAGCCCGAACTGCAGCACGCACAGGGTGACTACGACCGCCGGCGTGACGCCGCACATGCGGAGCGCCAGCGTGCGGCGGAGCTTGAGTGTCTCGGCCGAAAGCGCGCCGGCGAGTGCGCGGAAGTAGGAGCTCATGCGCGAGGCGCCTCCGCGCGCGTGAGGGCCAGGAACAGCGACTCGAGCGAGGCGTCGTCAAGCGTCAGCCGCGCGACCTCGACGCCGCCCTCGACGAGCAGCCGGTTGATCTGCGCGCTGGTGCGGCTGCGCAGGGCGACCACCAGCGTGCCGTCGCCGTCCGGCGTCACCGCCTCCCCGGCGGCTGCGAGCTCGCAAAGCGCCCGCGCCGGATCGTCGCACTCGATCACCAGTCGCGGCGGCGCGCACCGTCGCAGCTCGTCGAGCGTGCCCTGGAAGAGCAGGCGCCCGCGGTCGAGCACTCCGAGGTGTGTGGCGATCAGCTCGATCTCGGCGAGCAGGTGACTCGACAGGAAGACGGTGATGCCGCGCTCCGCCGTCAGGCGCCGCAGCAACGCGCGCAGCTCCTGGATCCCCGCCGGGTCGAGCCCGTTGGTGGGCTCGTCGAGGATGAGGATGCGCGGCTCGGCGAGCAGCGCCAGCGCGAGCGCCAGCCGTTGCCGCATGCCGAGCGAATAGGTGCGGACGAGCCGGTCGGCGTCGCCGGCGAGCTCGACGACTGCCAGGACCTCGCCCACCCGCCGCTCGGCAACGCCCACCAGGCGCCGGGTGACCTCGAGGTTCTCGCGGCCGGTCAAGTGGCCGTAGAGCGACGGGCTCTCGACCAGCGCGCCGACGTGGGCGAGCGCTCCACGGCGGCGCGTCGTGAGCGCCTCGCCGAAGATGGCGATGGTGCCGCCGCTTGGTTGCAGCAGGCTCAACAGCAGGCGGATGGTCGTCGTCTTGCCGGCGCCGTTGGGCCCCAGAAAGCCGTAGATCGCGCCCGCCGGCACGGCGAGGTCGAGCTCATGGACGCCGAAGCCGCCGGCGAAGCGCTTGCTCAGGGCGTGGGTCTCGATGGCGTTCATCGTGCGGACATCAAGCGGGCGGAGAGTTTCCCGCCAGAACAACGCGACGCCTCGTCGATTCTTTCGGCGAGCTGCGCCGCGAGCACTCGCGCGACCTTGCCGCGAGCCGTTCGGGTATCGTCGCCCCATGGACCGACGCGAGTTCCTCCGCCTCACCGGCATCGGCATGGGAACGCTGGTGGTGCCGGTGCTGGGCAGCCCGGTGGCACTCTCCGGCGCCACGACCGCGATCCCCACCGCCGACCGCAAAGAGCTCGCCGCGGTCGCGCTCGACGCCGCGCGGTCGCGCGGCGCCACCTACGCCGACGTGCGCATCGGCCGCTACCGCAACCAGTTCGTCGTCACCCGCGAGGACAAGGTCGAGAGCCTCACCAACACCGAGTCGTTCGGCGTCGGCGTGCGGGTGATCGCCGAGGGCACCTGGGGCTTCGCCGCCACCAACCAGGTGACCAACGACGGCGTCGCCGCCGCCGCTCAGCGCGCGGTGGCGATCGCCAAGGCCAACGCGCGGCTGCAGAGCGAGCCCGTGGTGCTGGCGCCGGTCCAGGGCGCCGGCGAGGTTTCCTGGCGCACGCCGATCGAGAAGGACGCCTTCGCGGTGCCGATCGGCGAGAAGGTCGACCTGCTGCTCGCCGTCAACGCCGCCGCGCTCAGAGCGGGCGCCAAGTTCATCAACTCGCAGCTCTTCCTGGTCAACGAGCAGAAGTACTTCGCCTCCACCGACGGCTCGTGGATCGACCAGGACGTGCACCGCATCTGGCCCAACTTCACGGTGACGGTGGTCGACACCGCGACGGGGAAGTTCCAGACCCGCAACGCCATGTCGGCGCCGCTCGGGATGGGCTGGGAGTACCTGACGCCGAAGGCCGCCGAGAAGGTCCCCGGCCCCGGCGGCACCATCGGCTACCGCTATGCCTACGACATGGTCGAGGACGCCGCCCTCGCCGCGAAGCAGACGCGCGAGAAGTTGACGGCGAAGTCGGTAGAACCGGGCAAGTACACGCTGGTGCTCGAGCCCAACCACCTCGGCCTCACCATCCACGAGTCGGTCGGCCACCCGCTCGAGCTCGACCGCGTGCTCGGCTACGAGGCCAACTTCGCGGGCACCAGCTTCGCCACCCTCGACAAGTGGCAGTCGAAGAGCTTCCGCTACGGCAGCCCGCTGATCCACTTCGTCGCCGACCGCACGCAGCCCAACTCGCTGTCGCGCGTCGCCTACGACGACGACGGTGTGGCGACCAAGAGCTGGGACCTGGTGCGCGACGGCATCCTCGTCGACTACCAGACGATCCGCGACCAGGCGCACATCCTCGGCAAGACCGCCTCGGACGGCTGCTGCTACGCCGACAGCTGGGGCTCGGTGCAGTTCCAGCGCATGCCCAACGTCTCGCTGCAGGCCGGGAGGGGGGAGCTGCTGCCGGAGCAGATGATCGCCGGCGTCGAGAAGGGCATCTACATCGCCGGCCGCGGCTCGTACTCCATCGACCAGCAGCGCTACAAC
>DATNCU010000307.1:0-6241 GCA_035607145.1 Thermoanaerobaculia bacterium | reverse complement strand
AGCCATGACAGGTCGCCCATCCCGGTATCGAGCTGATTCAAGGCGT
The DNA here is from genome assembly GCA_035607145.1 of Thermoanaerobaculia bacterium. Lineage (GTDB taxonomy): Bacteria > Acidobacteriota > Thermoanaerobaculia > Multivoradales > JAIOJS01 > DASYQD01. The sequence goes on along the minus strand of DATNCU010000307.1, from coordinate 6,195 downwards.
CGATCACGAGGGCGGTGGGTCGGCGCCGTCCCGCCTCGGCGAGCAGCTCCGGCCATGCCTTGCGCAGCTCCTGGGCATCCTCCGGGATTTCTTGTCGCAGCTTGCCATCGCCCTCGGTCAGCTCGCGCCAGAGGGATCGGATCAGCGCATCAACCGACGCCGAGAGGTCACTCGCGCCGATGAAGCGATACTGAAGCCTGAGAGACGACCTTGTCGCCTCATCCTGGTGACGCTGGATCCACCGTGCCAGCAGCGTAGACTTCCCTATACCGTCTTCGCCCGCCAGAACCAACACCCTTGGTTCGTTCGGCCGACCGAGGTATTCGTCGAGCTCGTCGAAGTCGCCGGCGCGCTCGACGAAGCCCTGCGCGTGGTCGAACAAGAACTGCTCTTGTTGCTCGAGCTCGCGCTCCAGCTCGTCCACGGCCGCCAGCTCAACGCCACTGCGGAAGCGCGCCGGCTCGTGCCGGAAGCGCTCACAGATGGCGAGCTTGAGATCCTCGACAATGACTTCCGCGAGGCTGGATTCCGCCGGGAGCACTGCACCGGGTGGATCGCAGTGCCGAGGCGGCTCCTCTAGATGACCGATGAAGCGGAAGTCCTTCAGGCGGCCGCGGCAGAGCCTGCGATTGGAGTCCGCGGCCGCGTCTTGCAGGGATTCCGGCACCGCGACTGCATCGCAAGGGACACCAACACCAGCTGCCAGCCAACGCTCCCGCCATTGCGCCGCGGAGCCCGCGGACGGCGCAGCGAGAGGCAGGCGAAGCTCGGGGGTCGTGCCGCGATCGTCCCAACTGGACCGGTAGAGGCGGAGCGGGCGACGGACCGCGGGAATCTGCTCTTCGCGCCATTCGCGCACCGCTTCATCTGCACTGGCCCTCTCCTCGGGCGTCGACAGCGATTCGTTGGTGTAGATCTGTTGAGCGCCGCCAGAATCGCGCCCGAGCTGCGCAAGGTATGACGGATCGCGAAGGTAGAAGAAGGCGTGCCGGGCGATCTCTGGGGCGGCGCCGAGGGCTCCTGCTGCCGACGATTCACGCCGGCGAAAAGGCCTGACTACCGCGTGAAGGATTTCGAGCTCGGTGACCGAGCGCCGGCCGATCTCGCCTGCCAGCTCGGGAAACGTGTCCAGGGTATCGCCAGAAACGTCCCGCGCCCGGGGCACCCAGCCCCGACGCTGTCCGAGAAGGCAGACGAAAAACGGGCGACACCGGTCGATGTGCTCGAGGCAGACCTTGACACTGGCCAGGTTGTGGGCGTCCTGCTCTGTGATGCCCCACCGCAGGTCGACGTCGATCAACTGAAGCTTGCTGCGCTCGCACCACTCCTGCAGCTCTGGAAAGACCCGCTTGACAAGATAGTCCCGCTCGGCGTGCATGTCGTTGAACGTGCTGCTGATGAACACGTAAACGCGACGCCAAGGGACACCCCGCGCGGAGCCGATCACAACAGGCTTACCGGTCAACTGACGCTTCGGAGCCCGCCCGCCCTCCTCACCGCCAAGCGCTGCTTCAGGGCTCCCGAAGTCCGCCGTCACCCGCTCCCACACTAGCGGAACAGCCGCTCGGCTGCCACCGCGGCCGGCCGTCGTCCGATAGGCTCCGCACCGTCCATGGGCATCGCCGGCAACCTCAAGACGATGGAGCTCGCCGAGCTCCTGCAGTGGCTCTCCCAGGGCACCAAGACCGGCACGCTCGTCGTCGACAGCGGCGCGGTCGAGAAGCGGATCTTCTTCAGCAAGGGGAAGATCGTCTCCTCCGCCTCGTCGGAGCCGCGCGAGCACCTCGGCCACTTCCTGGTCAGCCACGGCTTCATCACCGAGCAACAGCTCGCCGAGGCGGTGCGCCGGCAGGAGGAGCGGCGGTCGATGCTCGGCAAGGTGCTCGTCGACATGGGCCTCATCGGCGAGGAGGACCTCGACGGCATGCTGCGGCTCAAGGCCCAAGAGGGGATCTACTCGCTCTTCGACTGGCCGGAGGGGGAGTTCCGCTTCCACGACGACGAGCTGCCGGCCTACCCGATGGTGCCCATCGACCTCGACGTCACCGGCCTGGTGCTGGAGGCGATGCGGCGACAGGACGAGTGGAGCCGCTTTCGCGAGCTGATGCCGTCGCCGCAGGCGGTGCCGGTGCGCATCATCGACGACCTCGTCGGCGACGACCCCGAGATGGACGAGGGGCAGAAGCGCATCCTGCTCGCCGTCGACGACCACCGCAGCATCGAGGAGATCTCGCTCGAAACCCACGCCAGCGAGTACTACGTCTACGAGGCGCTCTACCCACTGGTGAAGGCGCGTATGGTCAAGGTGGTGCGGCCGCGCGGGCACGCGGCGCCGGCGACGCCGCCGCCGCTGCTGGTCAGCGGCGAGGGGGGCGCGCCCAGCGGCAAGGCGTTGCTCGCGCGCGGCGAGAAGTACCTGGCGGCGCGCCAGTACGAGCAGGCGCTGCGCAACCTGCGCGCGGCGAAGAGCCTCGACCCCGACGACCAGGCGATCGCGCAAGCTGTCGAACAGGCCGAGACCACCATCCGCGCCCTGCTGCAGGGGGAGGGGCTGGTGCTCGAGGCGGTGCCCAAGCTGGCGGTGCTCCCCGGCGACGTGGCTCGCATGCGGGTGTCGCCCAAGGCCGGCTTCCTGCTCTCCCGCGTCGACGGCAGCTACGACATCGCCTCGATCTTGAAGATCAGCCCGCTGACGCAGCTCGAGGCGCTGCTGCTCTTCCGCGAGCTGGTGCAGGCGGGTGTGCTCAAGCTCGAGCGCAAGGCGCCGGCGCGGAAGCGTCATTGAGCGCGCGATGAGCGACGACGCCGTGCGGGCGGTGGTGCTGCCCACCCTCCTCGCGGCCTTCGCCGAGTCCCGCGACGGTTTCCGGGCGCTCACCGCGCGAGCGCGCCAGCGGTTTGCCGATCGCGACTGGCTGGGCATGCAGTCCGATACCGTGGCGCGGTTGGAGGTGCACGCCGGCGCGGTGATGGCGGCGGCGACGCGGCTGCGCACCGCGCTCGGCGAGGCCGTCGAAGGGCGGCCGCTGTGGATGCGCGCCAAGGAGGTGTGGGCGGCGGCGATCCTCGGGCGGCCCGACCGCGAGCTGGCGCAGACCTTCTTCAACTCGGTGTCGCGCCGCTTCGTGGCCCGGCGCGGCGTCGACCCCGCGCTCGACTTCCTGCCCTACGACTTCGCCGGCGCCTGGAGCGAGCCCGCGGGCGACGCGGTGCGCACGTACGGCGGGCCGGCGGTGACGCCGCGTCTCGTCGAGCGGCTGCTGCGCGACCTCGACCTCGGCGCGACGTTTCGCGACCTCGCGGGCGACGCGGCGGCCACAGCGGCGCGGCTAGACGCCGCCCTCGGCGAGGTCTTCGGCGACGGCGTGATCGACCGCCTCGAGGTGTTGGCGGCGCCGTTCTTCCGCAACAAGGCGGCCTACGTGGTGGGCCGCGCGCTGCGCGGCGGCGCGGTGGCGCCGGTGCTGCTGGCGCTCCTCCACGGCCCCGGCGGCGTCGAGGTCGACGCCGTGCTCACCAACGAGGACGAGGTCTCGGTGGTGTTCAGCTTCGCGCGCTGGTACTTCCTCGTCGACGCCGACCCGCCGCGCGCGGTGGTCGGCTTCCTGCGCAGCATCCTGCCGCGCAAGCGCATCGCCGAGCTCTACATCTCGCTCGGCCACCACAAGCATGGCAAGACCGAGTACTACGCCGACCTCTCGCACCAGATCCAGGCGAGCGACGACCACCTCGTGCGTGCGCCCGGCATCGAAGGGCTGGTGATGAAGGTGTTCACCCTCCCCTCCTACGAGTTCGTCTTCAAGGTGATCAAAGACCACTTTCCGGCCGGCAAGCGGACGACGCGCACCCAGATCCAGGCCAACTACCGGCTGGTGCTGACGCACGACCGCGTCGGCCGACTCATCGACTTCCAGGAGTTCGAACATTTAACGCTCCCGCGCGCGCGCTTTGCCCCCGAGCTGCTCGCCGAGCTGCACGCCGACGCCGGCGGCCAGCTGCACGAGGAGGGCGGCGAGGTGGTGCTGCGCCACCTCTACGTCGGCCGCCGCGTGGTGCCGCTCGACCTCTTCCTCGCCTCTGACGCGACCGTGGCGGAGAAGGAAGCGGCGGTATCGGACTGGGGCTGGTGCCTGCGCGACCTCGCCGCCGGCAACGTCTTCGCCGGCGACCTGCTGCTCAAGAACTTCGGCGTCACCCGCCACGGCCGCGTCGTCTTCTACGACTACGACGAGCTGGCGCCGCTCTCCGCGCTGCGCTTCCGCCGCCTGCCGCCGGCGCGAGACGACATCGCCGAGCTGCAACCCGAGCCTTGGTTCGGCGTCGCCGACGAGGACGTCTTCCCCGAGGAGTTCCCGCACTTCCTCGAGCTCACCGGCGCGCTGCGCGAGCGCTTCGTCGCCGAGCACGGCTGTCTCTTCGACCCCGAGTGGTGGGGCGACATGCAGCGGCGCAACCGCGAGGGGGAGCTGGTGGACGTGTTTCCCTACCCGGAGTCGCGGCGGCTGCGCGCGGGCAACGGCGGCGACAGTGGAGTTACGAGGGCGGCGCCGTGAGCCGCGCCGCGTTCGGCGGTCAGAGCCGCGGCCGCGAGACGTGCGGGTTGCCGGCTTCCGCGAAGCGCAGCGGCCACGACGCGGCCTCGCCGGCGTAGGCGACGCCGATGCGTGGGCCGGTGGCGATGCGCGCGCGGGGCAGCGGCTCGCCGGCGGCGATCCACAGCTCGCGGCCGTCGAGGCGCGCGCCGTCGAGGGCACGGTCCACCGCCAGCGCTTGCGCCAGCTTCCCGGGGCCGCCCGCGACGTCCCCGGCGCGCACGCGATCGGCGAGGCCGCGGTGCGCCCGCATCGCCGTCTCGCCGCGCAGCGGCTCGCCGGCGCGCAGCAGCACCGCGCCGCCTTCGTCGCGCTTGCCGCAGACGACGTTGAGGCACCAGTGCATGCCGTAGATGAAGTAGACGTAGGCGTGCCCGCCGGGCAGGTAGAGGCTCTCGTTGCGCGCCGTGCGGCGGTTGTTCCAGGCGTGCGCGGCACGGTCAGGCGCGCCGAGGTAGGCCTCGACCTCGACGAGCCGCAACACCAGCCGCTGGCGCCCGATGCGCCGCACCAGCAGCCGCCCGAGCAGGTCCGGCGCCACGTCCTCGGCGGGCCGGCGATAGAAGTCGAGCGGCAGCGGCGCCAGGTCTAGACGAACCACGTCGGGCCGGTCCATGCGAGCGCGCGCGACCTTATAAGATCGCCGCGCATGCCCGAGACGCTCCTCATCACCGGCGGCGCCGGCTTCATCGGCAGCCACCTCGCCGAAGGCGCCCTCGCCGACGGCCACCGCGTCATCGTGCTCGACAACCTCTCGACAGGCCGGCGCGAGAACGTGCCCTCCGGCGCCGAGCTGGTCGCGCGCGACTTGCGCGACGAGGGGCTCGAGGAGCTGCTGCGCGAGCGCGCGGTCACCGTCGTCTCCCACCACGCGGCTCAGGCCAACGTGCGCGTCTCCGTCGAGCAGCCGATGCTCGACGCCGAGGCCAACGTGCTCGGCAGCCTCAAGCTCATCCAGGCCTGCCGCCACACTGGCATCCGCCGCCTCCTCTTCGCCAGCAGCGGCGGCACCGTCTACGGCGAGCAGGAGGCCTTTCCCTGCGACGAGGAGCACCCGACGCGGCCGCTCTCGCCCTACGGCTGCAGCAAGCTCGCGGTCGAGCTCTACCTCCTCGCCTACGGCCGGCTTGGCGACCTCGATCCCTTGATCGTGCGCTACGCCAACATCTACGGCGCGCGCCAGGACCCCAAGGGCGAGGCCGGCATCATCGCCATCTTCGCCGAGCGGCTGCTGCGCGGCGAGCCGCCGCGCATCTTCGGCGACGGCCTGCAGACGCGCGACTACGTGCACGTCTCCGACGTCGTCGCCGTGCAGCGCGCCGCGCTCGCTCAGTGGGTGAGCGGCATCTTCAACGTCGGCACGGGAGTGGAGACGACGCTCCGCTCGCTCTACTCGAAAGTCCAGAAGGGCCTCGGCCTCGAGCCCGTCGAGCCGCTCTACGTGCCCGAGAACCGCGGCGAGCTGCGGCGCAGCGCGCTCTCCCACCGCCGTCTCGCCGAGACGCTCGGCGTGGCGCCGACGGTGGAGCTCGACGCCGGTCTCGCGCAGACGCTGCCCTACTACCGCCAGCAGCAGCAGGCGCGGCTGGAGGCGCGGTGAGCG
>DATNCU010000302.1:0-2456 GCA_035607145.1 Thermoanaerobaculia bacterium | reverse complement strand
GGTGACTGCCCTCTCGTCCGAGCCGCTCCACGTCGACCTCGTCGACGGCACCTACGAGCTGTTCCGCCACTTCTACGCGCCGCGCGCCGGCGCGCCGCCGCCGGCCGTCGGCGACCGCGCCGCGGTGCGCGGCGTGCTCGGCACCGTGGTGCAGATGCTCGAGGGCGGCGCCACGCACCTCGGCGTGGCCACCGACCACGTCATCGAGTCGTTCCGCAACGACCTCTGGCCCGGCTACAAGACCGGCGACGGCATCGACCCGGCGCTGTGGGACCAGTTCCACCCGCTCGAGGACGCGCTCGTCGCCATGGGCGTCGAGACGTGGGCGATGGTCAAGTACGAGGCCGACGACGCGCTGGCTGCGGCCGCCGCGCTCGCCGCCGCCGATCCGCGGGTCGCCTCGGTGCGCATCTGGACGCCCGACAAGGACCTCGCGCAGTGCGTCGAGGACCGTCGCGTCGTGCAGGTCGACCGCCGCTCCGGCACCATCCGCGACGACGCCGGCGTGCGCGCGAAGTTCGGCGTGCCGCCGGCGTCGATCCCTGACTGGCTGGCGCTCGTCGGCGACAGCGCCGACGGCTACCCGGGCATCCCTGGCTTCGGCGCCAAGTCCGCCGCCGCGGTGCTCAGCGCCTTCGGCCGTATCGAGGACGTGCCGCCGAGCGCGCGCGCGTGGCCGGCCGGCATCCGCAGCACGCTCGCCCTCTCCGCTTCGCTCGAAGCGCATCGCCACGAGGCGGCGCTGTTCAAGGTGCTCGCCACGCTGCGGCGCGAAGCGCCGGTGTCGCCTGACGTCGACGCCATGCGTTGGCGCGGGCCGCTGCCGGAATTCGCCGCCGTCGCCGAATCGCTGGCGATGCCGAACGTCGCGAAGCGCGTCGAGGCGCTCGCGGCCGCCCGCGCCTGACGGCGCCGCTCAGTGGCCCCGCGGCTCGGGCGTGGCGAGCGCGGCTCCACGCGCGGCACGCCGCCGGTTGGCGCGCGTCCACAGCCACCAAGCGGGGACGCCGGCAAGCATGATGAGGATGCCGACGAGGCTGTTGACCGGGTGGCGGTAGATGAGGTTGGCCACCACGGCCAGCGCCACGGCGACGAACGCGATGGTGGTTGCCGGATGACCAGGGCTCTTGAACACGGCCACGTCTTCGCCGCGCTGGCGATCGATCCGGCGCAGCACCAGCAGGCAGCTGGCGCTGAGGGCGAAGAGCAGCCAGTCCGAGGTCACCGCGAAGCTGAGGATCTGCTCGTAACTGCCGCTCCAGGCGACGGCGATCGCCACCGCTCCCTGCAGCACGATCGCCACCACCGGTACGCGCGTGCGCGGGTCGACGTAGGCGACGCTCTGGAAGAAGGCGCCGTCGGCCGCCATCGCGTAGTAGAGGCGCGGCGCGGTGAGCATGCTCTGCGACAGGAAGCCGAGCGTCGAGATGGCGATGCCGGCGGCGATCAGCTTGCCGCCCACCGGACCGAAGGCGGCGCGCATCACGTCGGAGGCGGGCGTGCTCGTCGCCGCGAGACCGGCCGGGCCGAGCACGCGCAGGCAGACCCACGACACCGCGAGATAGAGCACGATGACACCGCCGACGCCGATGAGCAGCCCGCGTGGCAGGTTGCGCCGCGGATCGCGCACTTCGCCGGCGAGAAACGACGCCGTCTGCCAACCGCCGTAGGCGAAGAGCACCGGCCCCATGGCGGCGCCGAAGGCGGTCACGAGGCCGAACGAGACCGGCTGGTCGAGCACAGGTGCCGGGCCAACGGATTGCGCAGGAGCGAACAGCGCGCCGCCGACGACGAGGCCGGCGATAGCCACCAGCTTGAGCACCATGAAGAGGTTCTGCGAGGCCGCACCTGCACGCACGCCAAAGCAGTTGATGACGGTGAGCACGACGAGCGCCCCGGTGGCGGTCCAAGCCTCGCCCATGCCGATGCCCAGCTCGCGCGCGTAGCGTGCGAAGGTCACCGCCACGGCTGCCATGCCGCCGGAAAGCGTCACCAGCAGAAAGCCCCAGCCGTAGACGAAGCCGAGCACGGGGTGGTAGGCCTCGCGCAGGTAGGCGTATTGCCCGCCGACCTGCGGGCGCCGCGAGGCGAGCTCGGCCCACACGAAAGCGCCGAGCACGGCGATGACGCCGCCGACGAGCCACGCGCCGAGGATGAGCGCCGGCGTGTGGACCTCGCGCGCGACGAGCGCGGGGTTCATGAAGATGCCGGAGCCGATGATGCCGCCCATCACCACGAGCGTGGCGTCGATCGGACCGAGGCGGCGGGCGAGGGTGGGCCCGCCGGTTTGCGGAGACGGGGCAGCGCTGGCGTCGGGCAACTGGGCGCATTCTAGGGGATCGCGAAATCGAGCATCGAGATCGCTTCGTCGCTGCGCTCCTCGCGACGACGTGAGGTGCGTCATCGCGAGCGCAGCGACGCGATCTCGATCTCGCGCGAGCCACTAGCAGCGAAGG
>DATNCU010000299.1:0-7034 GCA_035607145.1 Thermoanaerobaculia bacterium | reverse complement strand
TCGACCTCGCGCAGGCGACCAACGACTTCGATCCGCCATGGACGCACGGAGTCTTCGCGGGCATTCGCGAGTGGCACAGGGAAAGCGATGAGGCGAAACCGGGCTCGCCACCGGCGCCGGCCGACGACTCCGACGAGACGGCTGCCGCGCCGCCGACCGCCGCTAGCTGCTAACCCGCAGCGGCGGGGGTCATCTTCTCGTGCGCCGCGAGGAAGGTCTCCGGGCGGCTGAACACCTTCGCCATGTTCATGCCCTTCTTGACCGCCGACATGGTGACCTTGCCGGTGGCAAGCGCGGCGCCGAGCTGCACGAAGGTCTTCACCTTCCCCTTGGTGCGGTAGCGCAGGTCGAGCACGTGGCGCCATAGAGCCGAGTACTCGCCGTAGAACTCGTCGAGCGGCAGCTTGGTGGGCAGCACGGCGTGGACGATGTCGTACATCTCCCAGTCGTGGGTCGTCACCTGGCGGCTCGCGGCGTCCCACAGGTCGGTGCCCGGCAGCGGCGTGAGGATCGAGAAGCCGCTGTTGTAGGCGCCCACCATGTCGATCCAGTCCTTGAGGCGCTCGAAGTCGTCGCGGTCCCACGCCGGGTCGACGATGAAGTTGGGGGTGAAGCCGACGCCGAGGTCCTTCAAGATCTCGATGGCGCGCACGTTGTTGCTGGCGGTGTTCTTCTTGTTGACCGCCTTGAGCCCCTCGTCGGTGACCGCCTCGAGGCCGAGGAAGATGGCGAGCGACCCGCAGTCCTTCCACATCTCGATGAGGTGAGGAAACTTGCAGATGATGTCGGTGCGCGTCTGCACCGTGAAGTACTTCTTGATGCCGGCGGCCTTGATGGCCTGCGCCATCTCCTCGCCGCGCCGCACGTTCATCCAGAAGATGTCGTCGGTGATGAAGACGTTCGGCGCCTCGATGGCCTTGAGCTCCTCGACCACTCGCGCCGGCGACTTCTCGCGGAAGGTGCTCTCGTGGAACTTCCACACCGAGCAGAAGTTGCACTTGAACGGGCAGCCGCGGGCAGTCTCCATCAGGGCCAGCGGCTTCCTGAAGTTGATGTAGTAGTGCGGGGCGTAGCGGGCGATCAGGTGCCGCGCCGGCATCGGCAGGGTGTCGAGCTCGCGGCGCGCCGGCGCGTGGCCGGTGGGCAGCTGGCCGCCGTCGCGGTTGAGCACCAGGCCGGCGACGTCGCGCAGGTCGCGGTCGTGCGCCAGCGCCTCGACGAGCTGCGGCATCACCTCCTCGCCGTCGCCGACGGCGATGACGTCGAAGAGCGGCTGCTCGAACCAGTGCGGCTCGCGCGAGGCGTCGTGGCCGCCCACCACCACGAAGGCGCGCGGCATCTCGCGCTGCACGCGCTCGGCGAGGCGCACGGTGCGCTTCCTCTCGGTGGTGAAGTTGCACTGCAGGCCGACGACGTCGGGATCGAAGCGCCGGCAGGCCTCCATGCCCTCGTCCTCGCCGTCGATGCGGAGGTCGAAGATCGCGCACTCGTGGCCGAGCTCCTCGAGGGCGCCGGCGACGCAGATGAGCCCCAGCGGCTCGACGAAAGTGAGCATCTCGAGACCGAGGATGCCGCCGATGGGGGGCTTGAGGAAGGCGATCTTCACGCGGCGGAGCCCTCCTGAGGGGAAGTGCTGAGCGGTCCGCGATTTAAGCACACCAGGGTGGCCTGGGCAAGGAGCGTCTTTCCGCCGCGTTGCCGACCTCGGGCCGCGGGCTGGCCCCCGCGTTGCACCCCCGGGAGGCTCCGGCACAAAGACCACTGCAGCAGCCGGATCATCGGAAAGGAGATGAAGATGACACCACGAACTTCGACTCGCCTGCTCGCGAGCGCATGCTGCGCCCTGGCACTGGGCTTCGCGGCAGGCTGTAACCATCGCACCGTGGACGAGGCGACCCTCGAGGGCGGGTCCGCGGGCCAGAGCAAAGCGACGTCACGGAGCGCCGTCAAGATCACCGACGGCGAGATCCTCGGCGTGTTGAGCACGGTCAACCAGGGCGAGGTCAAGGCCGGCGAGCTGGCGCGCGAGCGCAGCTCCACGCCGGCGGTCGACGAGTTCGCCCAGCACATGATCGACGCCCACTCGCAGGCGCAGGGGAAGGTGCTGGCGGTCTCGGGCCTCGAGCCCAGCGCCAGCGGCGTCAGCCGTGCCCTCGAGGAGCAGGACAGGGCCGAGATGGCCAAGCTGCAGACCCTGCAGGGCGCCGAGTTCGATCGCGCCTACGCCGAGTCGCAGGCGAAGATGCACCAGCAGGTGCTCGACACCATAGACTCGACGCTGCTGAAGCAGGCGAGCTCGCCGGAGGTGAAGTCGCTGCTCGAGACGCTGCGGCCGCAGGTGGCGGAGCACTTGACGCACGCGCAGCAGCTCGAGTCGGCAGGCGCCCCTGCCGGCGCCGGCGCGCCGTAACCCCGACGCCGTAACGGCGCCGCGCGGCGAGATCAGCTGGGGCCGAGCACGCCGAGGGTGACTGCCTCGACGCGGTTGCGCCCCAGCCGCTTCGCCCGGTAGAGCGCCTGGTCGGCGGCGCCGAAGAACTCGGTGAGCTGTTGCCCCGGGCCGCGGGCCGAGGCGGCGCCGATGGAGACCGTCACCGGCGGCGCCGCTCCGGTGCCGGCCTCTGCCAGCGCCAGCGCTTCGAGCCCCGTCCGCGCCCGCTCCGCCACTTGCGCCGCGGCGTCAGGACCGGCGCCGGGCAGCAGGATGGCGAACTCCTCGCCGCCGTAGCGCGCCACCAGGTCGGTGACTCTTCGCGCCGCATCCTTGAGCACCGCCGCCGCTTTGCGTAGCGCGTCGTCGCCGTGCAGGTGGCCGTAGGTGTCGTTGAAGGTCTTGAAGTGGTCGAGGTCGGCGAGCAGCAGCGAGATCCAGGTGCGCTCGCGGACGGCGCGGCGCCACTCGCGGTCGAGGGTGGCGTCGAAGCTGCGGCGGTTGGCGATGCCGGTGAGGCCGTCGAGCTGCGACAGCCGCTCGAGCTCGCGGTTGGCTTCCTCGAGCTTGCGGTTGACGCTGGCGAGGTGGATCGAGCCCGCCACCTGCGCGGCGATGGCGTCGAAGACGCCGCGCGCCTGGACGTCGAAGTCGTCGACGCGCGGGCTCTCCAGGTTGAGCACGCCGAGGATGCGGCCGCGGAAGCGGATCGGCGTCAGGTACTCGCTGCGCACGTCGGGGTGACCGGGCAGGTAGTCGGGGTCGGCGCCGACGTCCGACACGTGCTGCGGCTCGCCGGTGCGCACGCAGCGGCCGGAGACGCCGAGCGTCACCGGCCAGTCGTCGCGTCCCTCCGGCGTACGCAGCTCGAGGTCGCCGGCCGCCACCTCGGCGACGAAGTGCTGCCCACCCTCGTCGACGAGCAGGATGCTCGCCACCGCCACGTCGAGGCGCGCCGCCACGTAGTCGACGACGCGGTGGAGGAGGCGCATGAGGTCGTCCTCCTCGAGCGCGGCGCGCGACACCTCGGAGAGGGTCTGCATGAGGCGCGCGTGCTCGCGCAGCTCCTCGTAGGCGCGGTCGGCGGGGGCCACGGCAAGACCAATCTACCGGACCTGGCGGTGAACACGCCGGCCAGGTCAGGGTGCGGGGGCGATCACCGGCGTCAAGTAGCGCGTGGCGGCACGGATCAGCTCCTCGAGGGAGTCGACGTCGGCGGGCTTCTCGGCGGCCTCGCAGATCTGCTCGATGGCGTAGGAGCCGAGCCGGCGGTAGCTCTCGAACTGCGACTCGTCGAACCACTGGTCGGCGGTGGCCTCGTGCGGGAACTCCTCCGACATGCGGGCGTAGTTGAAGACGTCGCGCGGCAGGTTGACGTCTTCCTGGTACACCACCGGCTTGACGTAGAGGAACTCGCCCGACACCGCGCCGGCGCCGTCGACGTCGGGGTAGTCGATGAAACCCACCGCGCAGTACTTGCCGGGCTTCTTCTCGCTGGGCGGGATGATGCCGGTGTGGGTGACGCGCACCGGGATGCCGAGGTCGACGCGGATCTTGCGCACCGCGTTGCCGAGGTCGTCGTAGGCGTACTTGGGGTCGGCGCCGGCGTCGCTGACGAAGATGCGGTGGCAGCGGCGCAGCACCAGCTCGTAGAGGCCGAGGTTCTCGAAGTGCCCGCCGTCGGAGAGGTAGACGTAGCCGTAGGTGTCGTCGGTGTTGCCGGTGGCCTCGCGGATCAGCGGCGGCAGCGACCACACCGGGTTGCGCTCGCGGTAGGTGCGCTGGCCGGCGAGGCCCGGGTTGCCCAGCCACCAGCCCAGCCGCACGTTGAACAGCGTCATCAGGAAGGCCAGCGCCGGTGAGGAGTGGTAGCCCATGTTGGGGCTCGCGGCGGCGCCGGAGATGGTCACCGCCGTGCCCAGGGAGATGTCGCCGTACCACCGCGAATCGCGATAGCCGAGCGCCGGGCTGCCCGCCGCCAGCGGCGAGACCGAGAACGCCTCCCCCTTCCGTTGCTGCCAGGCGAGCTGGTCGCCCGAGCTCAGGTTGAGGCAGATGTCGACCAGGTGAATCGCTTTGGCGGGTTGCAGCGGGTTGATCAGGTTGGGATCGCGTTCCCGCAGCGCCGCGTCGATGCGGAGGCGGTTGACGATCATCGGCGACAGCGGCACCGGGTGGCCCTCGCTGCCGATGTCGAAGGTCGGGTCGGGCGTCGGGGGGCCCGCGGGGAGGGCCGGGCTCCCCTTGACGATGACGTCGTTGAGCAGGTCGATCACCTGGCCGGTCGTCGGCGGAGGATCGCGCTGGATCCGCAAGGCATCGGCCAGCGGGGTGGCGAGGACGTGCTCCACGAACCGATCGGCGTCGCGGACGTCCTGCGCGCAGAGCAGCGGCATCGGCGACGGATAGAGCGCGTCGCCGAGGGCCTGCTCGATGAAGCGGCGGTTGCGCAGCGGCCGCAGCCGCCGGTGGCCGACCGTTCCCTCACGCGGGGGGATCAGGTCGGCGCTGGCGATGACGGTGTTGAGCCCCTGGATGAGCACGGGATCGATACGGCCGGGCATGGCGGCATCGAGAGCCTGCTGCAGACCGTCGCCGAGGGCATCGCGCAGCTCGCGGTACAACTTCTGAATGCCCGTTGGCGTGCCGCCATCGGTGCCGGGGGCGGCATCGCGCAGGAGGTCGAGGGCCTTGTCGGAATCGCGGAAGCTGTGCCACCAGACGTACTCCGGCCGCAGCTCGTGCATGAACAGGTTGTCGTGGGGATCGAAGCCGGTGAAGAGGTTGGCCTCACGCTCCCAGCGCGAGGCGCCGAGGTAGGCACGCACCAGGCGGTTTCTGTACATGGCGTGCATCGAGAACACGTTGACGCCGATGCGCCGCGCCGCGAGCACGGCGATGGCGAGGGCGGCGAGGAGGACGACGAGCACCCGCCGGAGGCCGGCGTGCTCGAGGACGTGCAAGTGCTGCTGGGCGCGGAGCCGAGGCCGGTCATCGACCAGCGTCTCGCGGATCTTGGCTCTGGGGTCCGCCGCGGCTCCGAGTGCTGCTCTTTCGTTTGCGGACAGCTCGCGCAGGCGCTGAGCGTGGCCGGCCACGTGCCGCTGCCGCTTCACGATCGCGTCGGACGGCCCGGGCGTTTCGTTGGAGGTGCCCTCCATGGCTCTTTGCAGGCCGCGGCTGGTACCCAGCGACACGCTGGCGAGCACGAAGAGAATGAAGAGGGGGACGGCGAGGCCCAGCGCCGCCGACACTGCCTTGGTGACCAGCGACTCCTCACCGCCCGGCCCTTTGGGCTTGGTCTTCGCGCTCCAGCCGGCGAGCACCGCGAACAGCCCGGCGGTGCCGCCCACGCCGGTCAGCAGCTTGGGGAAGTAGTAGATGCCGATCGGGCCGTAGATGGTGATCGCGCACAGCGCGATCCAGAGGACGGCCGCGATCAACACCCACCCCGAAGCGCGGGCCCACCACTCGCGGTCGAAGTCGTGGTTGACCTTGCCGGCGATGCCGATGAGCAGCGTCGCGTGCAGGAAGAGGATGCCGAGGATGATCGCCGGCGCCAGCGTCACGTATGCCGCGGTCGTCGCGCTCAACGCACCGCCGGTCTCCACCGGCCAGCGCACGGCCCCGATCGCCAATGGCGCCGCCTTCGGGTCGAAGGGCAGGGGGAACAGCTTCGTCGCCGTCAACCTGGCGAGCATGCCGGCCACGAAGCCGCCGACCACGGAACCCACGAGCTCCCAGACGATGCGGTAGTGGCGGCGAGTGCGCTGGCGATCGTCCACCACGCCCTCCGGCGCCGGCTCGGTGAGGAGCTGGAAGGTGAACACGGCCCAGCCCAGGAGGCTCATCGCCGAGAGCCAGAGGGGCATCCTCCACCAGGGCGACGGCGTCGCGGCGTATTGGCGGTTCCAGGCCCAGGCGAGCGTCAGGAACAGCGCGCCGAGGACGAAGGGCACCAGGCAGAAGCGGACGAACTTCCCATCGGTGAAGCGCTTTCGCTTCTTGCCGTCGGTGACCGGCCGCGCCAGAACGACGAGCAGGAACGCCGCCATCAGGAGGCCGACGCCGATCGCCGAGGCGACGATGAACTCGGTGCGCCCGGCGTGGTGCGTCACGGCGCTCACCATCAACCGCGGAGCGGCCACCAGCGCCACCAGCAGCGGCACCAGCACCAGCCAGGTGAGCAGCAGGTTGCGCAGGTAGGTGGCGATCAACGCCCAGGTGTCCGCCGAGAGTGCCCCCAGCCGCGGCGTCAGGTAGTTGCTGTACGCGCGCAGGTGGCGGATGGGCGCCGGTTCGGGCTCGAGCCGGGACGTGGGCAGTGCGGCGAGCAAGGCCGCCACCCCGCGGATCCCCCAGCGGTCGCGCCGGGCCCACGAAGACAGCCAGCTCCCCACGTAGCCGCCGCCGGAAACCGTCGAGACGAAGTCGAACCTCTCGAGGATGTGCTTGCGCGCAAGGCCCTGCAGGACGCCGAGCGCGAAGGTGGCGCTGCGGATGCCGCCGCCGGAGATCGCCAGGCCGGTCCGCAGCCTTCCGTTCTTGGCGCGCTCGTGAATCTGGTCGACGGCCTTGCCCAGCCGCGACTCCGCGGCCGGCC
>DATNCU010000186.1:0-7317 GCA_035607145.1 Thermoanaerobaculia bacterium | reverse complement strand
GGCCCGCTGTCGACGCCCTCGTCGACGAAGTGCACCGTGCAGCCCGACACCTTCGCGCCGTGCGCGAGCGCCTGCTGTTGCGGATGGAGGCCGGGGAAGGCCGGCAGCAGGCTGGGGTGGACGTTGAGCACGCGCTGCGCGTAGCCGCGCAGGAAGGCTGGCGAGAGCAGCCGCATGAAGCCGGCGAGGCAGATCCACTCGACGCCGTGTGCGGCGAGGGCGTCGAGGATCGCCGCCTCGTGCGCCGCGCGGTCCGGGAAGTCGCGCCGCGGCAGGCGCGCAGTTGAGAGGCCCAGCTCGCCGGCACGCACGATGCCCGGCGCTTCGGCCACGTCGCTCACCACCACGGCGATCTGCGCCGGCACTTCGCCGCGCACCGTCGCCGCGTGCAGCGCCAGGAAGTTGCTGCCGCGTCCGGAGAGCAGAATGCCGAGCCGTGCCGCGGCGCCGCTCAATTCTCGACGTACTCCACGCCGGGCGCGCCCGCCACCACCTCGCCGATCTGCAGCGCGTACTGCCCGTGTGCGGCGAGGTGGGCGAGGACCTCGTCGCGCGACTCGGGCGCCACCACCAGCACCATGCCGATGCCGAGGTTGAAGACGCGCCGCATCTCGTCGACGCCGACGCCGCCGCCCTCGGCGAGGACTTGGAAGAGCGCCGGCCACTCCCACGCGCCGGCGTCGATGCGCGCGCGGCAGCCGGCGGGCAGGCTGCGCGGCACGTTGTCGGTGAGGCCGCCCCCGGTGACGTGCGCCATGGCGTGGAGCCCGGGGTGGTCGAGCAGACCGCGCAGCTGCGCCAGGTAGCTCGCGTGCGGCGCGAGCAGGGCCGCGCCCACCGTCGTCGGCTCCTCGCTCGTGCCGCCGGTCGGCGCCGGGAGTGGGTCCGCGAGGCCGAGCCCGAGGGTGTCGAAGAGCACACGCCGCGCCAGCGAGTAGCCGTTGGTGTGCAGCCCCTCCGAGGCCAGCCCGAGGAGGACGTCGCCTACGCGCACGCGCGCCGGACCCAGCACCCGCTCGCGCTCGACGACGCCGACGATGAACCCCACCAGCTCGTAATCGCCAGGCTGGTAGAAGCCGGGCATCTCCGCGGTCTCGCCGCCGAGGAGCGCGCAGCCGTTCTCGCGGCAGCCGGCGGCGACGCCTTCGACCAGCGCCACCACGTGCTCGGGCGCCAGCACGCCGGCACCCACGTAGTCGAGGAAGAAGAGCGGCCGCGCCCCCTGCACCAGGATGTCGTTGACGCAGTGGTTGACGAGGTCCCTGCCGACGGTCGAGTAGTCGCCGGCCATCTTCGCCACCATCAGCTTGGTGCCGACGCCGTCGGCGGAGGCGACCAGCACCGGCTCGCGGTATTCGCTGCCGAGCGCGAAGAGACCGCCGAAGCCGCCCAGCTCGGAGAGCACGCCCGGCACCACCGTCGAGCGCACCAGCTCCTTGACGGTCGCGAGCGCGCGGTCCTGCGCGTCGATGTCGACGCCGCTCTCGCGATATGCCTGCCCCGCCGCCGCGGGCTCGGCCGTCACTCGGCACCCTCGACGATGGGGAACAGCAGCCGCTGCCGCGCGTCCTCGCCCGCCATCGGCACGCGGTACTCGCCCGTCCAGCACGCGGTGCAGTAGCTGTCCGCCGGCCCGCTCACCGAGCGCAACAGCCCGTCGAGCGAGAGGTAGGCGAGGCTGTCGGCCTCGACGAAGCGGCGGATCTCCTCCACTGGCAGGTTGGCGGCGATCAGCTCCTCGCGCGTCGGCGTGTCGATGCCGTAGCGGCAGGGCCAGGCGGTCGGCGGCGAGGAGATGCGCAGGTGCACCTCGGCGGCGCCGGCGTCCTTGAGCATGCGCACGATCTTCTTCGAGGTGGTGCCGCGCACGATGGAGTCGTCGAGCAGCACGACACGCTTGCCGGCGATCACCTCGCGCACCGGGTTGAGCTTGACCTTGACGCCGAAGTGACGGATCGAGCTCTTGGGCTCGATGAAGGTGCGCCCGACGTAGTGGTTGCGAATGAGCCCGAACTCGAACGGCAGCCCCGACTCGCGGGCGTAGCCGAGAGCGGCGAAGACGCCGCTGTCGGGCACCGGGCAGACGAGGTCGGCATCCGCCGGCGCCTCGCGGGCGAGCTGGGCGCCGAGGCGGCGGCGCACCTCGGAAACGGCGTCGCCGAAGACGACGCTGTCGGGGCGCGCGAAGTAGACGTGCTCGAAGATGCAGCGGCTGGGCTCGGGCACCTGCGGCAACCGGTAGCTCGCGAGGCGCCCCTCGTGCGCCACCACCACCTCGCCGGGCTCGAGCTCGCGCACGGTGGTGGCGCCGATCAAGTCGAAGGCGCACCCCTCCGAGGCGAAGCACGGGCTGCTCGCCGCACCGTCGACGCCCGGCGCATCACCGAGAATCAGCGGCCGGAAGCCCCACGGGTCGCGGGCGGCGATGACGCCGTCGCGCGAGATCAGCAGCAGCGAGTAGGCGCCGCGCACCTGCTCGAGGGCGAGCAGCAGCGCCTCCACCACGCTGCCCCGCGGCTGGCGCGCCATGAGGTGGAGGATGACCTCGGTGTCGGAGGTGGTCTGGAAGATGGCGCCGTCGCGCTCGAGCCGCTGGCGCACTTCGACGGCGTTGACCAGGTTGCCGTTGTGGACGATGCCGAGCGGGCCCATCGAGGTGTTGACGACGATCGGCTGCGCGTTGGCGAGCACCGACGACCCGGCCGTCGAATACCGCGTGTGGCCGATGGCGGCGTGGCCCGAGAGCCGCTTGAGCACCGGCCCCGCGAAGATGTCGGCCGCCTCCCCCATGCCGCGCTCGACGTGCATGCGGTCGCCGCTCCAGGAGACGATGCCGGCGCTCTCCTGCCCGCGGTGCTGGAGGGCGTAGAGGCCGAGGTAGGCGAAGTTCGCCGCGTCCTCGCGGGCGTCGATGCCGAAGATGCCGCACATGGTGGGGTGAGGTCCGGGGCGGCCTTCAGTTTCTCACGCCGGCAGCCACCGGTGAAGGCGCCGGCAAAGGTGGCAACGGCCCTCGTGGGGCACAAATTTCACCGCCGGTGGGACGCTGGCGCTCAGAGACCGAGCGCCCGCGGCAGCGCGGTCGACCAGACCTGGCGCAGCTCTTCGACGTCGGCGACCAGCTTGCCGCCGGAGAGCTTCGCCTGCAGCTTGCCGCCGCCCACCTTGCCGACGTCGCGGGCCGGCACGCCGAAGTCCTCGGCCGTCTGCAGCACCGCCTTGACGTGCTTGCTCGGCACCGCGACCACCGCCCGCGCCTGAGTTTCCGAGAACAGCTGTGCCGGGTCGAGAGGCAGCTCGAGCTCTGCTCCCAGGCCCCGACCGAAGCACGCCTCGGCCAGCGTCACCGCGAGGCCGCCTTCGGAGACGTCGTGCGCGGTGTGCAGCCACCCCTCGAAGACCAGCAGCCGCAGCAGCTCGGCGAGCTTCGTCTCCGCCTCCAAATCGACGACCGGCGGCCGCCCCTGCTCCACGCCGTGGAGCAGCCGCAGCCAGGCCGAGCCGCCGTACTCGCGCCGGTCCTCGCCGAGCAGGACGACGCGGTCGCCGGCGGTGGTGAACCAGGAGACCGGCAGCTGGCGCAGGTCGGGCACCACGCCCACCATGGCGATCGCCGGCGTCGGGTGGATCGACTGCCCCGCCGTCTCGTTGTAGAGCGAGACGTTGCCCGAGATCACCGGCACCTCGAGGGCGCGGCAGGCCTTGGCGATGCCGCGCACCGCCTCGCGGAACTGCCAGCTGATCTCGGGGTTCTCGGGGTTGCCGAAGTTGAGGCAGTCGGTGAGCCCCACCGGCTCGGCGCCGACGCAGGCGAGGTTGCGCACCGCCTCGGCCACCGCCTGCATGGCGCCCATGCAGGGGTCGAGCGCGCAGTAGACCGGGTTGACGTCGCAGGTGAGCGCGAGGCCGAGCGGCGTCCCTTTGAGCTGCAGCACCGCGGCGTCGCCGCCGGGGCCGCGCACGGTGTTGGTACGCACCGTCGAGTCGTACTGACGGGTGATCCACTCCTTGCTGCCGAGATCGGGGGTGTCGAGCAGCCGGCGCAGCGTGCCGGCGAGGTCGTCGGGCGGCGGCACCGCCGGCGGCCGCTGGCGCTGCAGGAGGTCGCGCGGCTCGCGCACCGGCCGGCGGTAGACGGGCGCCTCGTCCGTCAAGGCGGCGATGGGCAGGTCGGCCACCACCTCGCCGCGGTAGCGCACCTCGGCGCGGCTGCCGGCGGTGACGTGACCGATCTCGGCCACCTCCAGGTTCCAGCGCTGGAAGATGCGGACCAGCTCGTCTTCCATGCCGCGGCGGGCGACGAAGAGCATCCGCTCCTGGCTCTCCGACAGCATGACGTCGAAGGGGCCGAGCCCCTTCTCGCGCAGCGGCACGCGGTCGAGGTCGAGCGCGATGCCGGTGCCGCCCCGCCCCGCCATCTCGAACGAGCTGCTGGTGAGGCCCGCGGCGCCCATGTCCTGCACCGCCACCACCGCGCCAGACTTGAGCGCCTGCAGGGTCGCCTCGAGCAGCACCTTCTCGGCGAAGGGGTCGCCGACCTGCACCGTGGGCAGCTTGTGGGCGCTCTCCTCCGAGAACGACTCCGAGGCCATGGTGGCGCCGCGGATGCCGTCGCGGCCGGTGCGGCTGCCGACGTAGAGGATGGGATTGCCCGGCCCGGCGGCGCGCGCCTTGTGGATGGCGTCGCGCCGCGCCACGCCGAGGGCGAAGGCGTTGACCAGGATGTTGCCGTCGTAGCAGGGGTGGAAGCGGGTCTCGCCGCCGACGTTGGGGATGCCGACGCAGTTGCCGTAGTCGCCGACGCCGCGCACGACGCCGTCGACGAGGTGCTTCATGCGCGGCGCGTCGAGCGAGCCGAACGACAGCGAGTCCATCACCGCGATCGGCCGCGCACCCATGGTGAAGACATCGCGCAGGATGCCGCCGACGCCGGTGGCGGCGCCCTGGTAGGGCGCGATGTAGCTCGGGTGGTTGTGGCTCTCCATCTTGAACACCGCCACCCACCCCTGCCCGATGTCGACGACGCCGGCGTTCTCGCCCGGGCCCTGCAGTACGTACGGCCCGTCGCTCGGCAGCTCGCGCAGGTAGACCTTCGACGACTTGTAGGAGCAGTGCTCCGACCACAGCGCGGCGGCGATGCCCAGCTCGGTGTAGCTGGGCGTGCGGCCGAGAACGGCAACGAGCTGCTCGTACTCCTCCGCCGTGAGCCCCTGCTCCTTGGCGAGGGAGACATCGACCTGGGGCTGGTCGAGGACCTCGCTCACCTCGTCACCCTCAACGCGGCGTTCTCCATGCGATGACGGGTGCTCACCGTGCCGAGCCGGCGCGGCGGCGGCCGCCGGCTACTGCCGCCTCGGCCAGCGAGCGGAAGAGCTCGGCGCCGTCCTCGTTGCCGGCGAGCGCCTCGGCGCAGCGCTCGGGGTGCGGCATCAACGCCATCACGTTGCCGGCGCGGTTGGCGATGCCGGCGATCGCACGTAGGGAGCCGTTGGGATTCCAGTCGTCGTTGGCGGCGGCGACCTTCCCCTCCGGCGAGCTGTAGCGGAAGACCACCCCGCCGCCCTTCTCCAGCGCGTCGAGCTTGTCGTCGCGGTCGAAGTAGCAGCCGTCGCCGTGGGCGATGGGCATGCGCAGCACCTGGCCGTGGCGCAGGCGGTGAGTGAACGGCAGGTCGTCGCGCTCGACGCGCAGGTGCACCTCCTGCGACAGGAAGCGCAGGCCGACGTTGCGGCGCAGGACGCCCGGCAGCAGGCCCGCCTCGCAGAGGATCTGGAAGCCGTTGCAGACGCCGAGCACGAGGCCGCCGGCGTCGGCGTGGCGCTTCACCGCCGCCACGATCGGCGATTGCGCCGCCATGGCGCCGGGGCGCAGGTAGTCGCCGTAGGAGAAGCCGCCGGGGAGCACGACGAGATCGCTGCCCTGGAGGTGAGTGTCGTCGTGCCAGAGGAAGGTCGCGTCCTCGCCGAGCACGTGCTTCCAGACGTGGTAGACGTCGTGGTCGCAGTTGCTGCCCGGAAAGACGACGACCCCGCACCTCATCGGCGGGAGCCCTGCGTTGGTTTCTTCTTGGCCGGCTTCTTGGCAGGCTTCGCCGCCGGCTTGGGCTTGGCCTCGGCGGCCGGCTTCTTGGTGGGCGGCTTCTTCGGAGCGGCTTTCTTCGCTGCCGGCTTCTTCGCGGCGGGCTTGGGCTTGGCCGGCGGCTTGGGCTTGGCCTTGGGCGCCGGCTTCGGCTTAGCCTTCGCGGCGGGCTTAGCCTTCGCAGCCGGCTTGGCCTTGGCGGCAGGCTTTGATTTGCCCGCAGGCTTGGGCCCGGCTGCCGGCTTGGCCTTGGCAGCCGGTTTCGCCTTCACCGCGGCCTTGGGCTTGGAAACGCTCTTCGCGGGCGGCTTGCCCTTCGGCGCGGGCTTCGCCTTCGCGGCCGGCTTGGCTGGCGCAGTCGGCTTCGGCTTCGCGGCGGCCTTCCCCGTCGGCGCGGGCGCCGGGCCGGCGGCCGGCCGCGGGGAGGCCGGCTTCGCCGCGGCCGGGGGCGCCGCGACGGGCGCGGGCGGCTTGACCGGCGGCGGTCCCAGCCGGGCGCCGGGGCCGGGGAGCGGCGGGATCGACGACGGCGCGGCGGCCGACCGCGGCCCGAGGGGCTCACCCACCGCTTTCGTGGCGGCGGCGACGTCCCGGCGGCTGGGCTCGCCCTCGGCGGGCTTGGGGGCCGGCGCCGGGGCCGCGGCGAGTGCGCCCTTCTTGCCCTTGCCGCCGCCGTCCACGGGCGTCTCCACCTGCCAGCTCTCGACGATGGGGTTGGCCAGCAGCTTCTGGCACATCGCCTCCACCTGCCGGCGCCCTTCCTCGCCGCCGGCGGCGAGCTCGATCTCGAAGCTCTTCCCCGCCCGCACGTCGGAGACGGCCTGGAACCCCAGCCGTGTCAACGCTTGGTGGATGGCCCGCCCCTGCGGATCGAGGACCTCACGCCGGGGGTAGACCAGCACTCTTGCCTTCACGGGGTG
Organism: Thermoanaerobaculia bacterium; assembly: GCA_035607145.1. GTDB lineage: Bacteria > Acidobacteriota > Thermoanaerobaculia > Multivoradales > JAIOJS01 > DASYQD01. Next base: position 319 of record DATNCU010000186.1, on the reverse strand, counting down.
GGCTCCGGGTCCATGAAAGGTCTGGAGGCGCTCCGGCGAGCCCGGTGGCGCCGACGAAATTTGCGGCAAGAGTAGCAAAAACGGCGAGCCATGAGCAGCGGCATCCCTAGCGGCAGTGGGGCTGGGCTGGAGCGCCCCCTGCCCCTAGAGGGACACAAGGTCTTGGGGACAGGGGTGGTAACACCCCCAAGAGAGGGGAGTCGGGAGGCCGGCGGCAGCGGGCTCTGCCCGCGATGGGTCGACTTAACCGACGGTGAGCCAGGGAGTTGGCTCGAATTGCCCCGAGATGGTGAGCTCGGCCTTGGTGCGCAGCCTGGCG
>DATNCU010000281.1:0-13553 GCA_035607145.1 Thermoanaerobaculia bacterium | reverse complement strand
GAGGGCGACGTTGTTGAAGTTGTTGCCGGTCTCCGACTCGTCGAGGTCGAAGGCGGTGGCGACGAAGCGGTGGCGCGGCGTCGCCGCGAAGGTCAGCTTGCCTTCGAGGCGCCGCTGCGAGCGGTCGACCGGGTACGGCGTGGTCGCCGGCGCCAGCGTGAAGCTGGTGTTGGTGGTGTCGAGGTCGCGGCCGGCGAGGAAGAACCACACCCGGTCCTTCCACAGGTAGCCGCCGAGGGTCCCCTCGTAGGTCTCGTTGACCTTGTCGGTCTGCGCCACCGTCAGCGGCGTCTTGCCTTCCCACTTCTGGTTGGTGAAGTTGGTGCGGAAGGAGCCCGAGAACTCGTTGCCGCCGGCGCGGGTGACGGTGTTGATGACGCCGCCGGCGAAGCGGCCGTACTGCGCTGAGATGCCGGAGGTCGAGACGGTGGTCTCCTCGACGGCGTCCTCGATGAAGAGGTCCAGGGGTTGGCCGCGGATGTTCTCGTTGACCACCACGCCGTTGACGAGGAAAAGGTTCTCGAACGACATGTTGCCCGAGATGACGATGTTGGGCACGCGGCCGGAGCGCGGGCCGGTCTCGGCGGCGGCCGGCGAGAGCAGCGTCGCTTGGCGGATGTTGCGGTCGACGGCGAGCTCTTCGACGAAAGTCTTGGTGTAGGTGACCGAGGCCTGCGGCACGGTGGAGATCTTCTCCATGTTGCCGGTGACCACGATCTCCTCCGACACCGAGGCCATCGACAGCTCGGCGTCGAGGCTGGCGGTCTGGCCCACCGAGATCGTTACCTCGCGCTGGACATCCTGGAAGCCGGTGAGCGCGAAGACGACGTGATAGGCGCCGGGCGGCAGCAGCGGGATCAGGTAGTCGCCGTTCTCGGTGGTGACGCCCTGCCGCTCGCCCTGCAGTGCCGGCGAGGTGATGGTGACGGCCACGCCGGGCAGGCCCGCGCCCTCGGACGACACGTGCCCGGACAGCGTCCCGGTGGGGATCTGCGCCCACGCCGCGCTGCCCAGCAGGCAGACGCAGGCGAGCGCGATCACACAGACGAACACACGAGCTGTTCGCATTCCAGCCTCCTCCTTCTCGGAGAACACGACCGCCGGGCATCGGCGGGCGCTGGTTTTGGAGTTGGACTCCGGCCTTGGAGCCTCGCACGAAGCAACGGCGTTGCCAAGCCCCCTGTTGCAAACCTCGCCGCGGGCTAACCCCGCATGCCGATTGGCTCTTGGGCCGGCGGCGCGGGCGCGGCGTAAGCGCCGCTGCAGCCGGTGGATACAAAATCGTGGACCGACGATCCGGAATCCCGGAGCGACGCCGCCGGCCGCGGCGTCAGCGGCTCAGCGCCGCTTGGCGAAGCCGGTCACGATGTAGGAGCCCGAGCGCTGGTCCTTCTTGAGCTTGAGGATGTTCTTGCGCTCGGCGTCCTCGAGCAGGTCGGAGAAGGCGGAGTAGCCGTAGTAGCCCTCGTTGAAGGAGGGGCGCTTCCTCTGCATCGTCTGCTTGATCATCGAGCCCCACAGCACGTCCTTGTTCTCGCGGGTGAGCGCGAGGATCGCCTCGATGAGCAGCCCGAAGACCTCCTGCTCCTTCTTCGGCAGCGTGTCGAGCTGCGGCACCCGCTCGACGTCACGCCAGATGTCCTCGTAGTAAATGAATTCGTCGCAGCTGTCGATGAGCAGGCTCGACGAGGAGCCCTTGACGCCGACGCCGATGACGTACTTGTCGTTCTCTTTCAGTTTGCCGACCAGCGGCGAGAAGTCGCTGTCGCCGGAGAGCAGCACGAAGGTGTCGAGGTGCTCCTTGGCGTAGCAGAGGTCCATGGCGTCGACAACCATTTTGATGTCGGCGCTGTTCTTGCCGGAGTAGGAGCGCTGCGGGATGTCGATGAGCTCGACGCCGGCCTCGTGAAAGGGGCGCTTGTAGTCGCCGTAGCGGCTCCAGTCGGCGTACGCCTTCTTGACGATGATCTTGCCCTTTTCCAGCAACCGCTCGAGCACCATGTTGATGTCGAAGTTGATGCCAGTGTCGCGCGAGCCGATGGCAACGTTTTCGAGATCGCAGAAGACGGCCAGCTTGCGCTCCTCGTAGCTCGAGGCGGTGCGTTCGGGGACGGCGGTGACGATCTCGCGGATCAGCTCCTGCAGCTGCGGCACGCCGAGGTGGATGAGGTCGCCGGGCGGCTCCTCGCGGCGCGGCGGGGGAGGTGGCTCGCGCAAAGGCCGCGGGCGCGGCGGCTCGGGCGCGGGGCGCGGCTCGGCCGCGGGACGCGGCTCGGCGGTGCGCGCTTCCGCGGCTGCCGCGGTGGCGCTGCCGCCCCCGCGCCCGCGGCCGTTGCGGCGCCGGCGGCGGCGCTCGGGCGAGGCGGGCTCGGCGGCGGCGTGCGGCGCCTCGCCGGCTCCTTCGGTCTCGTCGCCGCCCGGCAGCTCCTCGCCTTCGCCGGTGAGCGCCGGCGCCTCGACCGGTGGGGGCGCCGCGAGCGGCGGCGCGGGTGCGATGGCGGGGAACGACGGCAACGGTCGCTGCAAGGGCACTGAGGCTGGCACTTGGGCCGGGCTCGGGGCCGGCGGCGGCGCGGGCGCGACGGGCGAGCCGAGGGGCTCGGGCGGCGGCGCCAGTCGGGGCGGCGGCTCGACTTGAACCGGCTCCGACGCCGGCGGCGCCGGCACGGCCGATTCGGTCTCGCGCTCCGGCCCCTGCTCGCTACCTTCCGCCGTCGGGCGTGACCACCATGGCGCCATGAAGTCCTCCCGCGCCATATTATCGCCGCCGTGAGCGGCGGGCCGAGCGGCGGGGGGGCGCGCGTCGCCCTGCTGGTGACCGGCGCCTCGGGGATGCGCCTGCCGGTGCACCTGCTGCGCGCGCTCGCCGGCTCGCCCGCCGTCGAGCGCATCCACCTCGTCGCCTCGGCCGGCGCGAGCCAGGTGCTGCGCCACGAGCTGGGCGATCCGCCGGGCGCGCGCGGCCTCGTCACCGCGGCGGCGCTGTCGGTCGACGCGGCCGCCAAAGTCGAGATCCACCGCGACGGCGAGCTCGACGCGCCGATCAGCTCCGGCTCCTACCGCCTCGCCGGCACCGTGGTGCTGCCGTGCAGCGCGGCGACGCTGGGTGCGCTCGCCACCGGCGTGGGAACGACGCTCATCCACCGCGCCGGCGCCGTCGCGCTCAAGGAGCGCTGGCCGCTGGTGCTCGGCTTCCGCGAGACGCCGATCTCGATCGTGCAGCTCGAGAACCTGCGGCGCCTCGCCTACGCCGGCGCGGTGGCGCTGCCACCCATCCCCGCCTTCTACGTCGAGCGCTCCGGCGACGCGGAGGCCGCTAGCGCCGTCGCCGCGCGCCCGCCGGAGACGCTCGAGCGCTTCCTCGACGCCTACGCCCTGCGCGTCCTCGACCACCTCGGCCTGCCGGCGCCCGCCACCGCCGCGGCGCTGCGCTGGCCACCGTAGTCCTGCCGCCGCTCACAGCACCCGCGTCAGCCGGCTGACGATCACCGCGCCGGTCAACGGGTTGACGCGGAAGCTCATCAGCGCAGTCGACCCCGACGGCGCGCTGCCGGCCCTCTGGCCCGAGCCGCCGGACGGGCCGCCGCCGATGCCGCCGCCGTTGCCCTCGGTACGGCGGCCCGCGGTCACCGCCACCTCGAAGGTGAACATTTCGCCCAATGTGTCCTGGAAGCGCAGCGTGCGCGGCGCGGTGGTCTCGCCCGCCGTCCACTGCTCGTCGGCGCCCAGCTTGGCGCCGTACTCGTAGCGCGCGAAGGTCGCGGTGGAGAGGCCGTTGCCGCCGTTGTCGGCGTTGATCGCCCGCACGCCGCCGCTCGTCGACTGGATGCGCACGAGGTCGAGCTTGACCAGCGGCACGTAGGTGTTGGCGGACTGGTTGATCAGCTTGAGGTCGAGCGAGAAGACGCCGCCCGAGAACGAGGTGTTGGCGATGGCGGTGGCGACGGAGGCGGTGATCACCTCTTCTAGGCGCGGGTCGACGACGACGGTCCGCACTCCGCTCGGCGCGCTGACGAAGGAGCCGATGCGCCCCGGCGACAGCGAGCGCACGCGGAAGGCGAGCGTGCCCGCGGGCTGGTAGTCGAGCGTGCAGCGCGTCGAGCCGGCGTCGACGGCGGCGACGGTCTCCCAGGCGCCGCCGTCGAGCGAGCGCTCGATCTCGAAGCCCGTCTCGCCGCCCGCCGGCTGCCACTCGAGAGTGAAGCTGCCGTCGAAGTCGACCGGCGTGCCGGCCGCCGAGGTCCACTCGGTGCCGATCGGCAGCAGCGCCGGCGGCTGGCCGCCGAGCAGCTGCGTGCTGATGATGGAAAACGGCGTCGGGCCGTTGAGCCAGCCGACGACGCGGTAGGTGTAAGTGCCGGCGCCGACGGTGAGCGCTTCGAGGTGCTCGGGCACGCCGGCGGAGAGCGAGCTGCCGATCTCCTCGCCGTTGGGGTCGAAGAGCACGAGGTCGAGGTCGGGGTAGGTGCCCTCGACGGTGGGTATGGAGGTGGTCAGGGTGGCGTCGAGGCCGAAGGTGTCAACGCGCACCGGGAAGGGCACGTCGACGTAGGTGACGTCGGCGGCGAGCTGGCCGCCGGTGTCGCCGGCGGGCACGATGCCCTCGTAGACGGTGGTCTCCTCGCCCACCGCGGAGGCCGGCTGCGACGGCGCCGGCTGCAGGTAGAACGGCATGCGCAGGCTGCCGCGCGCGCCGCTGGCGACGACGTACCACTGCAGGTCCTCGTCGGGCACGGTGCGCAGCGCCTCGCCGTCGACGAAGAGGGTGACGGTGAACGAAGCCTCGCCGCCCGGCGCGACCTCGACGTGCGACGGGCTCACCTCCACGCTCACGCCGGGCAGGTCGAGACCGCGGTTGTCGGCCACCGAGAGCTGGTAGCTGCCGCCCGCACCGGAGGTGTCGAAGAGGTGCACCTGTACGCTCTCCGCGTGGCCGGTGCGGGTGTTGACCAGCGGCACCCGCCCGAACGAGTGACTGCCGAGGAGAGCCGGCGCCGCCACGCCGTCGCCGACGACGCCCATCAGCGCCGGCGCGCCGACTGCTGCCGCGACGTCGACGAGGCCGCCGCCTTGCGCCAGGATCGGATCCGCGGCGGCGCCGTCCGCCTTCGCGTGGCCGGCGGCGTCGCGCAGGTTGGTGGCGTAGTTGATGAGCGCCGTGCGCACCATGTCCACGGTCCAGCTCGGATGCGCCTGGCGTAGCAGCGCGGCGACGCCGGCCACGAGCGGCGACGAGAAGCTGGTGCCGTTGGCCGAGGTGTAGCGCGTCGGGCTCGCCATCGACAGCACCGGCACGCCGACGGGAGTGGTCGCCGACAGCACGTCGACGCCTGGCGCCGCCACGTCGGGCTTGACCTGTCCGAGCCCCTGCACCGGCCCGCGCGAAGAGAAGCCCGCCATCTGCGGCAGGAACATCGTCGCGTCCGGCGGCGAGATGCGGATGGCGCGCCGCGACAGCCCGGTGGCGTCGAAGCCGACGGTGTCGCGCAGGTAGCGGCCGTCTTCCTGCGACAGCGTGAACACCGGCTTGCTGCCAGGTGCCAGCACACCTTCCAGTGCGCCGGGCTCGTTGTTGAACACCACGGTGGCGATGGCGCCCTTGGCCTCGCAGTTGAGCACCTTGACGGTGAAGAGGCCGGTGCCCTGGTCGCCGGCGGTGGCGGTGCTGCCGCGCTCGACGAGGCAGATGTTGCCGAGCACGGTCGCCGGCACCTGGTCGGGGGTGTCGGCGAAGCCGGCGTAGACGTAGCGGCCGGTGACCGGCGTCGTGATGTTGCTCTTCAGGTTGGAGTCGGGCGCCCAGATCGCCGACCGCCGCGGGCCCTCGGGCTGGCCGAGCGCGTTCAGCACGTCGAGCGGGTTGGGGTAGACGCCGGGGTCGTTGTCGGCGGCGACGGCGATGACGTGGCGGCCGGCGGCGGGGGAGCCCAGCGTGCGCAGCCCCGGCCCGTCGTTGCCCGCCGCGGCGACGACGATGGTGCCCAGCAGCGCGGCGTTGTCGGCCGCCACCGAGTCGCTGTCGTCGGGACCGCCGGCGCTGCCGAGCGAGAGGTTGATGACGTCGGCCACCGGCTTGGCGAAGCCGGTGAGCGTGCGCGGCGACACCGCGTCCTCGATGGCGAGGATGATCGAGGTGCCGAGGCAGCCGACGGTCGACGTCGCCGAGCCGACCCCGCTGCACACCTTGTAGCCCATCAGCTTGGCCTGCGGCGCCACACCGTGCACCGGCACGTCGTCGGCGGTGCCGGGGACGCCGTCGGCGCCCGGCGCGAGACCGCGGTAGCCGGCGGCGTCGGCCGCCACGTGGGTGCCGTGGCCGAAGTCGTCGATCACGTTCTCCATCAGCGGCAGGTAATAGACGACCTTGCGGTTGCTGCCCACCGCGGCGGTCGACGGCAGCAGGCCGTGGCGCGGCGGCGTCGGGTCGCCGCCGAAGCACTCGTGCGACCACTCGATGCCGGTGTCGATGACGGCGATGGTCGTGCCCTGGCCTTCGAAGCCGTCCCCGGCGTCGTCGTCGGGCTCGAGCTCGGCGGTGGCGCCGTAGACCTGCGGCGCGCGAAGGTAGGCGACGCTCTTGTCGAGCAGCGGACGGCGCACCGGGTTCTCGTGCACGGCCTTGACGCCGGGCGTCGCGGCAACGATCGCCTTGGCGGCGTCGGAGAGCCGCAGGGCGATGCCGTTGTAGACCAGCGTATAGCGGTACTCGACCGGCGTCGTGCCGCCGCCGAAGCCGGGCACCTGCGCCAAGTCGACCGTGAAGCCGACGCCGCCATTGCGCAGGCGGGCGAGCAGGACCTCCTGCCGCCGGCGCAGGTCGTCGCGCAGCTGCTCTATGGCTGCCGGCGACAGCGGATTGCCGGCGGCGGCGGCGCGCGCGGCGGTCACCGCCGCCGGCTCGCCGGTCAGCTCGACGATGTAGGTGCGGTCGGCGAGGAGCGGGGCGGCCGCGAAGGTGGCGAGCAAGAGGAAGGCGAGGACGAGAGGGCGGGCGCAGCGGACAAAAAACATGGAATCCCCCTTGTGGCGTCACGACGCCTGGCAGCGAGTGGCTCGCTGCCGATCGCGTCGTGGGCAGTCTCGCCGCGCCGGCGATGCCGCGGCTTCGGGGGCCTCCCTCAGCGGCGGTGGGGGGAATCCCTCAGTGATGCCGCGCCGTCGAGATTGCTTCGCTACGCTCGCAATCACGGCCAATGTCATCGCGAGGCGCGGAGCGACGAAGCGATCTCGCTGCCGCGGAGAGAAGCAAGCGCCTACTTCTTCACCAACTCCACGCGCCGGTTCTGAGCCCGCCCGAGCTCGCTGGCGTTGTCGGCGACGGCACGGCTGCTACCGAAGCCCGCGGTCGAGAGGCGTGCCGCGTCAACGCCCTGGCTCACCAGGTAGGCCTTGACCGACGCGGCGCGCTGCTCGGAGAGCGCCTGGTTGTGCGCCGCGGCGCCGCTGCTGTCGGTGTGGCCTTCGATGGTGAGCTTCCACGCCGGCTCGGCGGCGAGCAGGCGCACCACCTCGTCGAGGACCGGCTTCGACTCCCCGCGCAGCGTCGCCGAGTCGAGGTCGAAGAGGATGCCGTGCAGCACGGCGCGGCCGCTCGTCTGCAGCCCCTTCTTGACCTCACCGCCCACCGAGCCCGACCAGTGGGGGCAGCTGCCGACCGTGGCGCTCTTCCACTTGCCGTCCCAGGTGCCGGCGCCGTTGACGCCGCCGGCGGTGTTGCCCGACCACCAGAAGCCGCGGAAGGACTTGCCGTCGGGCGACAGGATCATCACCGCCGGCCCCTTGTCCTCCGGGCCGCCCGCTTCGTGCCAGGTGAGCTTCATGACGTGCCCTTCGATCGAGCCCTCGAGCAGTCCCTCGTCGTGCTCGTAGCAGCCGATCAGCGCCGTCCCCTGCTGGCGCAGGTGGAAGAGGCCGTAGTCGCTCTCGAAGGTCCCCGACACGGCGAGCGGCGGAACGTTCGGCCGTGGCGCGAAGCCGCGGAAGTCCATCAGCTCCACCCACTCGGCATCGCCGTGGTTGTCGGCGACGGTCAGCCGCACCCAACGCCCGGCGACCTTCTTGGCCGCGGCGAGCTTCTGGCCGTCGCCGCGGTCGGCGAGCTCGCCGCGCGCCACCTCGACGAAGCCCTTGTCCTTGCCGGTCGGCGAGACCTCGACGATCACGTGCCGTGCGCCGCGGCCGTCGCCATCGATACTCGCGGTGGAGAACTCGAAGCGCTCGAAGGTGACCGCGGCGTCGGAGAGCTCGAAGACGAAGACGTTGTTCTTGAGGTGGCCGCTCTCGGCTGCCCATCCCGAGGTCGGCTCGCCGTCGAGCATGTTGAGCGCGGTCCAGCCGCCGTAGGTCGAGGGCTCGACCACCGGCAGCGTGCCTTCGTGGAAGGAGAGCATGTCGACCAGCTCGGCGGCGGCGGTGCGGCTCAGGCTCGCGGCGAGGACGAGGGCGAGCGCGGCGGTGCGGTATCGCATGCGGTAGGTGCCTCCTGCAGCGGTGCGCGAGATGATAGCGGGCGCGACGTCGGCCCGCCGCCGCCTCCGGCGCTGGCATGGCTCTCGCTCCTCCGCAGCGAAGGACCGGCTGAAGGGAGGGAGCCGCCACGGCCACTCGCGCACAGCGGGCAACCGTCGCCTTGATGCTCGCCGCGCTCGCCTGCGGCGGGCGGGAGCGCGGCGGGCCCGACACCGCGTCCGTGCCCAAGCCGCTGGAGGCCAAGGCCGCGCCCGCGCCGCTGCGCGCGCCGATCGCGCGCGATCTCGACCAGATCCTCGCCGACGGCGCGCTCAAGGTGATCTTCACCTTCAACTCGACCGGCTACTTCATCTACCGCGGCGAGACGATGGGCTACGAGTACGAGCTGCTCAGCGCGTTCGCCAAGGAGTCGGGGCTTCGTCTCGAGCCGGTGATCGCCCGCGACAGCAAGCTGCTCTTCGAGGCGCTCAACCGCGGCGATGGCGACGTCGTCGCGGCGCAGCTCGCCGCCGCGCTGACCGAGGACGAGGTGCTGATGACCGACACGCTCTACTCCACGGCGCCGGTCGTCGTGCAGCGCGGAACCGGCGCATCGGCGGCCGGGGCCACGGGGACGATCAAGCGCGCCACGGAGCGGGAGAAACGCGAGACCGACCCCGGGCCGATCACCGTGCGGGCGCGGCTGGTCTCCCGCCCGGCCGACCTCGCGGGGCAGCAGGTCCACGTGGCGCGGGTGACGCCGTACCGCCGCCGGCTGCTCGAGCTCAACGTCGAGCTCGCCGACGACATCGAGGTGGTGGAGGTCGACGAGACGACCGACAAGCTCATCGAGCGGCTGGCGGAAGGGGACATCGCCTTCACCGTCGCGGCGGAGAACGTCGCCGCACTGCGCACCGGCGAGTACTCCAACCTGATCATCAAACCGGCGATCGGGCCACCGCAGCCGGTGGTGTGGGCGCTGCGCAAGAGCTCGCCGCGGCTGCACGACGCGCTCAACCGCTGGCTCGCGACCAAGCGCAAGAAGGGGCTGCTGAACGTCCTCTACCACAAGTATTTCCTCGACCGTCGCGGCTATCGCAAGCGGGTGGCGAGCCGCTACCTGACCGCCGAGACCGGGCAGCTGAGCCCCTGGGACGACGCCTTTCGCCGGTCGGCCCGCATCCCGGCCTGGGACTGGCGGCTGGTCAGCGCGCAGTCGTATCAGGAGTCGCGCTTCGATCCGCGAGCGCGGTCGTGGGCCGGCGCCGTCGGTCTGATGCAGATCATGCCGCGCACGGCGCGCGAGCTCGGCATCGACCCCCGCGACCCCGAAGAGAGCGTCGAGGGCGCCTGCCGCTACCTGCGGCGCATCGAGCACGCCTGGGAGCCCACGGTCGGGCGCCGCGCCGAACGGCTCAAGTTCGTCCTCGCCTCCTACAACGTCGGGCTCGGCCACGTGCAGGACGCCGTGCGCCTGGCCGCGAAGAACGGCGAGGACGCGGCCTCGTGGGAGAACGTGGCGTACTGGCTGATCCGCAAATCCAAGCGCGAGGTCTTCAACGACCCGGTGGTCAGGTTCGGCTTCGCGCGCGGCACCGAGCCGGTCGGCTACGTCGACGCCATCCTCAGCCGCTGGGACCACTACCGCGAGTTCGTGCCCCTCGAGCCGGCGCCTGAGGCGACGCCGACGCCAGCCTTCGAGCCGACTCCGGTGCTGCCGGCGACGCCCTCGGGACGTTTCTAGCAGGCCGCTTCTAGACAGCCCGCTTCTAGAATCGCCGGGTGCCGGGTTCGCGCGCCGTTCGCCTCGCGCTCGCCGCGACCCTCGTGGTGGCGGCAGCGGCGAACGGCGACGCCGCGCGTCCGTCGGCGAGCTTGCCGGTGGAGGAGCTGGTGCTCGACAACGGCTTGCGCCTGCTGCTGGCGCCGCGGCCCGGGCCGGGGCTCGTTGCCGCCGCGTGGGCGGTGCGTCGCGGCTCCGGTGACGACTTGCCGGGCCGCTCGGGGACCGCGCACCTGCTCGAGCACCTCCTCCACAACGGCTCCACCAGCGTGACGGCGAGCGACTACGCGCGTCACTACACCGAGGCGGGCGCGGTGGGCATCGACGCCCGCACCCAGCGCGACCTGACGGCGTACTTCCTGCGCCTGCCGCCGGAGCGGCTGGAGCTGTGGTTCTGGCTCGAGTCCGACCGGCTGCTGCATCCGTCGTTCGGCAGCGTCGAGCGCGAGCTACGGTTGATCGCGGAGGAGCGGCGACAGCGGCTGGAGTCGACGCCGCTCGGGCCGGTGGAGGAGGAGCTGCAGCGGCGGTTCTGGGGCGCGCACCCGTACGGCGAGTCGGCGGGCGGTGCGGCGGAGGACCTCGCGCGCTTGAGCCGCGCCGATGCCGAAGCGTTCTTCGCGGCGAGCTACGGGGCGAGCGAGATCACCGTCGTTCTGGTGGGCGACTTCGCGCCGGACAGCGCGCGCGAGATGGCGCGACGCTACTTCGGGCGGTTGCCGCGCGGGCGCGGCGGTGGGACCACCGCGGCTGGCGCCGCCGGTACGCCGTCTTCGACCACGACGGCCTTCGGCAGCGGCACGATCGACCGCAGCTGTGCTTGCCCGCCGCAGGCGCAGGTCCTCTATCCGACCGTCGCCGCGAGCGACCCCGATCGCCCCGCGCTCGACGTGCTCGCCGGCGTCCTCTCGGGTCGCAGCGGCCGATTGCAGCGCGCGCTCGTCGACCGCGGCCTCGCCTTCGCAGCCGGTGCGAGCCACGACGCCGGCCGCCGCGGCGGCGTCTTCGCGGTCGAGGTCGAGGCGCGCGGCAACGCCGCTCCGCAGGCGCTGGTGGACGCATGGGACGCCGAGGTCGCACGGCTGCTCGCCGCGCCGCCGACGGCTGAGGAGATGGAGCGCGTGCGCAACCAGGTGACCACCAACGCCTGGCGCGGCATGCGCGAGCCGCTCGACCTCGCGCTGCGGCTGCTGGTCGCCGAGGCGCAAGATGGCTGGCGCTCGCTCGAGAGCTGGCCCCGCGCCGTGCTCGCCGTCGCGCCGGCCGACGTGCAGCGCGTCGCGCAGCGCTACCTCGCCGCGGACCGCCGCCTCGTCGCGCGCATCACGCGGAGCGCGCGATGAGCCGAGCGGGTGTGGCGCTCGCGGCGTTCGCGCTCGCATCGGCACTCGCCGCGCAAGTGCCGCCGCGGCCCGACGACCTGCGCTTCCCGCCGCGCGTCGTCACCATCCCCGACCCCGCCGGCATGCGCCACGCGCTGCGCAACGGCATCCCCGTCTTCGTCGCCGAGGACCACTCGCTCCCGCTCGTGCAGGTGAGCCTGGCGGTGGCGGCTGGCGACTTCCAGGACCCGCCCGACCGCATCGGCCTCGCCGGCCTGACTGGCGCCTTGATGCGGCGCGGCGGCGCCGGCGCGTGGGACGCCGACGCCTTCGACGCGCGCGCGGACCTGCTCGCCGCCGACCTCGACAGCCTCGGCGCCGGCACGCGCAGCGGCGCCTCGCTCGACTGCGGCAGCCGCGTCCTCGCCGAGGCGCTGCCGCTCTTCGCCGCCATGGTGCGCACACCACGCTTCGACGCGGCGCGCTTCGAGCGCGCCCTCGGCAACCTGCGCGAGAGCCTCGGCCGCCGCGAGGACGACCCGCTCGCCGTTCTCGACCGCGAGTGGAGCTGGCTGCTGCTCGGCCCCGACCATTTCGCGTCGCGCCAGGTGAAGCCCGAGCAGCTCGCCGCGATGACGCGCGACGACCTCGTCGCCTTCCATCGCCGGAACTGGCGCCCGAGCCGCATGGTGCTCGCCGTCTCCGGCGACGTCGAGCCGAAGGCGATCGTCGCCACGCTCGACTCATTGCTGGGCGATTGGCGCGACGACGCTGCTGCCGCGGCCGCCGCGCCCACGGCGACCGAGCTGCCTCCCCCTCCTGCTCCCGGCCTCTACCTCCGCGACTGGCCCGGCCCGCAGGCGAAAATCGCGCTCGGCCACCGCGGCCCTGTGCGCCGCGGCTGGGACGACCCTGACGAGCCGGCCCTGCTGGTGCTCGCCGAGGTGCTCGGCGGCGACGGCGCGGTGTCACGCCTCCGCCGCCGCCTGAGCGCCGAGGAGGGGATCGCCTACCGTGCGCGGGCGCGCATGAGCCTCGGCCTGCAGGCGCCCGGCGCTTTCCAGGTCTTCCTCGAGACGGCGCCCGAGAACGCGGCGCGCGCGCTCGCCATGGCGCGCGCCGAGGTGGGGTTCCTGCGCGACGAGCCGGTGCCCGAGCCCGAGCTCGCCCTCGCCAAACGCTCGCTGCTCGACCTCTTCCCGCTGCTCTTCGACTCCGCCGAGCGCCGCGCCGGCCGCGCCGCCGAGGACGTGCTTCTCGGCCGCCCGCACGCCTACTGGACGCGCTACCGCGACGGCATCGCCGCCGTCACCGCGCGCGACGTGCAGGCGGCGGCGCGGCGCCACCTACACCCCGAGCAGCTGATCGCTGTCGTCGTCGGCGATCGCGCGAAGCTGCTCGCCGGCGCGCGCGCCGAGCGCATCGACCTCGAGCAGCTGCTCGGTCCGCTCCGCGAGCTGCCGCGCCGCGATCCGCTGACGCTCGCGCCCTAGTACGCGACCTCGAGCTTCGCGAACAGGAAGGCGAAGACGTCCACCGTCTGCGCGATGCGCTCGTCGAGCGCCGTGCCGGCGCCGTGGCCGCTGCCGCTGCTGGTGCGCAGCAGGATGACGCCGCGCGAGCCGGTGGCGGCCTGCAGCCGCGCCGTCATCTTGCGCGAGTGCATGGGATCGACGCGCGCGTCGTTGGCGCCGGTCAAGAAGAGGATCGCCGGGTAGGTGCGGCGGTCCTCCACGTGGTGATAGGGCGAGTAGGCGTATAGCGCCGCGAACTGGTCGGGGTCGGTGACGGTGCCGAACTCGGGGATGTTGAAGCGGCCGTTGGGCGACTGCTCGGAGCGCAGCATGTCGTAGAGGCCGACGTGGCTCACCACGGCGCGGAAGAGGTCGGGGCGCTGGGTGAAGGCGGCCCCCATCAGCAGGCCGCCGTTGCTGCCGCCTTCGATGGCCAGCCGCTCCGGGCTGGTGTAGCCGGCGCGGATGAGGTGCTCGGCGCAGGCG
>DATNCU010000260.1:0-3227 GCA_035607145.1 Thermoanaerobaculia bacterium | reverse complement strand
CAGGGCGAGCTCGCCATTCCCGCGGGCGCCGAGCTGATCTCGACCGAGGGCATGGACGTGCTGCCGGGTCTCTGGGACTCGCACGTCCACCTGATGATCGTCGGCCACGGCGACTACGACCACTGGGACAAGACCTATCCGCCGCTGTTCCGCTCGACGATCATGCCGGCGGCGGCGAAGCAGCTCCTGCTCGCCGGCGTCACCTCGGCGCGCGACCTCGGCGCGCCGCTCGACGACGTGCTCGCCGTCCGCGACGCGATCAACGGCGGCAAGCTTCCCGGCCCGACGCTCTACGTCGCCGGTCCCTTCATCCAGCACGAGCCCTACCCGGGCACCGAGGCCTTCCGCTGGGGCGTCAAGGGCGCGGCCGACGCGCGCGCCAAGGTGAAGCGGCTCGCCGACGCCGGCGTCGACCTCATCAAGCTCATCGACCAGGACCAGATGACGATGGAGGAGGTGAAGGCGGTCGTCGAGGAGGCCCACGCGCACCACCTGCCCGTCATCGCGCATGCGCACCGGCCCGAGGAGATCCGCCGCGGCCTTGCCGCCGGCGTCGACGACTTCGAGCACACCGGCCTCGCCACGGCTCCCGAATATCCGGAAGAGATCCTCGCCCTGCTGCGCGCCCGCGCTGCGGCGCCCGGGGCGGCACCGCTCTACTGGACGCCGACGGCGGCGCCGCTGCTGCTCTACGGCCAGACGCGCGACAACCCGGAGCGCCTCGACGACCCGCGCTGGCACGAGGGCTTGCCGCCCGAGGTGGTCGCCGACATCCGGCAGTCGCTCGCCCACGTCGACCGCCTCGAGTACTTCCAGCTGGTGCCGCGGCGGGCGCCCAACGTGCCGCACAAGTTCGAGCAGCTGCGCAGCACCGGCGTGACGCTGCTTATCGGCACCGACAGCGGCGTGCCGCTCACCTTCCACAGCGACTCCACCTGGCGCGAGATCGACGCCTGGGTGCGCACCTTCGGCGTGCCGGCGATGGACGCCATCCGCGCCGCCACCTACTGGCCGGCGAAGGCGATGAAGGTCGACGGCCAGGTCGGCACGGTCAGCGAAGGCAAGTACGCCGACGTCATCGCCGTGCGCGGCGACGTGCTGCTGCGGCCCGACGTGCTCTCCGACGTGGCGCTGGTGATCAAGCACGGCGTGCGCTACAAGTGAGCTTCCCTCTCGAGCCCGACGGCGCGCAGATGCGCGCGCTGGTCGACGCCGCCATGGCGCGCCTGGTGCCCACCGTCGAGTCGTACGGCGAGCAGCCGATCTACGACGTCGCCGGCGCCACCGACGCCGCGGCGGCGCTGATCGCGCCGATGCCCGCGCACGGGCAGCCTCTCGACGAGACGCTGGCGCTGATCTTCGAGCGCGCGACACGGCACAGCTTCGGCACGCCGATGCCCGGCTACCTCGCCTACATCCCCGGCGGCGGCCTCTTCCACAGCGCCGTCGCCGACCTCATCGGCGACACGCTCAACCGCTACAGCGGCGTCTGGCAGGCGGCGCCCGGGCTGGTGCAGCTCGAGACCAACGTACTGCGCTGGCTGTGCGACGAGGTGGGCTACGGCAAGACGGCGCGCGGCTTCCTCACCACCGGCGGGTCGCTCGCCAACTTCTCGGCGCTGGTGGTGGCGCGGCGCGAGAAGCTGCCGCCGGACTTCCTGCACGGCACCGTCTACTGCTCCGACCAGGTGCATCACTCGCTGCAGAAGGCGGCGATGCTCGCCGGCCTGCCGGCGGAGAACGTGCGCGCGCTGCCCTGCGATGCGGCGTTTCGGTTGGCGCCAGACGCGGTGGAGGCGGCGATCGCCGAAGACCGCGCGCGCGGGCTGCAGCCCTTCATGGTCGTCGCTTCGGCGGGCACGGTGAATACCGGCGCCGTCGACCCGCTGCCGGCGCTCGCCGACCTCGCGGCGCGCGAGAGGCTGTGGTTCCACGTCGACGGCGCCTACGGCGGCTGCTTCGTGCTCAGCGCGCGCGGCCGCGAGATCCTCGCCGGCATCGAGCGCGCCGACTCGGTGACGCTCGATCCGCACAAGGGCCTGTTCCTTCCCTACGGCACCGGCTGCCTGCTGGTGCGCGACGGCGAGGCGCTGGCCCGCGCCCACGCCCTCCACGCCGCGTACCTACCGGCGCGGCCGCCGGCGCACCCGGGCGAAAGCGAAGGCGAACGGTGGTGGGACTTCTCCGAGCTCTCGCCCGAGCTGTCGCGGCCGTTCCGCGGCCTCCGCGTCTGGCTGCCGCTGCAGCTGTGCGGCGTGCAGGCATTCCGCGACGCGCTCGACGAGAAGCTCGACCTCGCGCGCTGGGCGGCGGCGGAAGTGGCGACCATCCCACACATGCGCCTGGTGGCGCCGCCGGAGCTCTCGCTGCTCGCCTTCTGCCTCGAGCCGCCGGGCACCTCGCGCGAAGAGCGCGACCGCCTCAACCACGACCTGCTGGCGAAGGTCGCCGCGCGCCAGCGCGTGCTGCTCACCGGCACCGACCTCGCCGACGGCTTCGTCGGGCGCATCTGCGTGTTGTCGTTCCGCACCCATCAGGACCGCATGGAGATGGCGCTCGAAGACTTGCGCGCGGCGGCCGCGGAGCTCCTCGGCTGAGCGCCGACCGCAGCGCGACTCGCGGTTCGTGGCTAAGCCGCTGGCTCCGCCGGCGACGCGAGCCGCCGCCGCTGCCGCCCCACTACCTCCTCGACGGCATCGGCCCCGGCGACTTCTGGTCGGTGGGCGAGGCGACGGTGGAGCTCATCGACCGCCTCGTCGGCATCCGCCGCGGCGACGTCGTGCTCGACGTCGGCTGCGGTCTCGGCCGCATCGCCTGGCCGCTGTCGGCGCGGCTGGGTTGGCGCGGGCGCTACGCCGGCCTCGACGCGCAGCGGCGCTACGTCGACTGGTGCACCGCCCACTTGGGGCTGCCACCACGCCGCTTCGGATTTCGCCACGCCGACCTGCGCAGCAGCGACACCAACCCGGCCGGCACCATCGCGCCCGAGGACTTCCGCTTCCCGTGGGCCGACGGCACGTTCACGCTGACCATCGCCACCTCGCTCTTCACCCACCTGATGCCAGTGGCAGCGGCGCACTACCTGCGCGAGATCGCGCGCACGCTGCGTCCCGGCGGGCGCCTCTTCAGCTCGTTCTTCCTCGCCGACGAGGCAGGGCTCGCGGCGATCCGCTCGGGCCGCACGTACCCGGTGTTCTCCTCGCCCATCGAGCACGGCTGGGTACGTG
>DATNCU010000246.1:0-4614 GCA_035607145.1 Thermoanaerobaculia bacterium | reverse complement strand
GGCGATCGCGCCGCTCGCCCCGCACCTCGGCGAGGAACTGTGGCGACGCGTGGGCAACGAGGAGAGCGTCTTCCGTTCGACTTGGCCGCAGGTCGACGCCGCGGCGTTGCGCAAGGACACCGTCGAGGTGCCCATCCAGGTCAACGGCAAGCTGCGCAGCCGCGTCTACCTGGCGCCCGATGCCAGCAAGGAAGAGATGGAGCAGGCGGCGCTCGCCGACGACAAGGTGCGCGAGCTCCTCGCCGGCAAGGCGCCGCGGCGGGTGATCGTCGTGCCGGGCCGCCTCGTCAACGTCGTTCAGTAAGTCCAGGAGGCGCGCTCGGCGCGCGTCGTCTTGCGCGAGACCGGCGCCGTTCAGCCGCGCCGCAACAGGTAGAAGCCGTTGCGCCCGTCCTCGCCGGGGCAGGTGAGCACGGTGAGCCGGCGCGAGGCGGGGAGCCGGAAGGTGACTCCTTCGCCGAGCACCGCGGCGTTGCCACCGTCGCTCACCAGCAGCTCGTCGTCCACCCAGAGCTTGACCGGGCCCGACGCGGCGAGCTCGTAGGTGCCCGCTTCGCCCGTGCCCTCGCCGCGCACAAGGGCAACGCAGCCTGCGGTGCGCACGCGGTGGGCGTCGACGAAGCCTTCCATCGCCCGCGCCGCGGACTCTCGCAGGCGCGGATAGGCTGGCCAGCGCTCGGCGGACGCGCTGGCCGGTGGGGGCACGGTGCCACCCGGCACCACGCGCCAGTCGAGCACGAAGCTGCCCGGCGGCGCGGGAGCCAGCGCGAAGAGCGCCTGGTAGCCGACGTGGAGCGGGCGAGCGCGCGGGTCGCCGCGCAGGCGGGCAAAGAGGCGCGGCGGCGCGCCGGGCCGCGACCAGGCGACGTAGCGGCTGTCGAGCTGGGCGAGCGCGACGAGCGGTATGTCCGGTTCCTCGCCCGCGAACAGCGCTCGTTGCGCGGCGTACGCATCGGGGTGCGGCACCGCCATCAGCATGGGATCGAGCGCGTTGAGGTAGCGCCCCTGCGGCGCCCACAGCAGGTAGATCGGCGTGTCGCCCCACGGCGCCGCCACGCCGGCGCCGGCGGGCAGGGCGCGGCCGAAGGCGACGAAGTCGACGAGCCGCTCCTGCCGCGGCCCGGGCGACGTGCGGCGGGCGAAGCGGGTGGCCTCCTGCGCCCAGCCAGGCAGGCACGCCACCGCCGCGAGCACGAGCGCGGCCGCCGTCGGCACGCTGCCGCGGAAGGGTAGACGCACGCGCCGGGTGATGCCGCCGCGGCACGCTGCCTCGGCGAGCAGCCACAGCGCGGCAAACGGAAAGCAGTAGAGAGCGAAGCGCGACATCAGCAGGTAGAGCAACCCGAAGGCGAGCGCCGCGACGCCGAAGGCGTCGGCGAGGCCGCGCGACACCGCCGTCGCGGGCGACGCCGGCTCGGCGCGCACGCTCATTTCCTCGGCATCGCCACCGCCGGTCGCGGTCGCCGCCCGCATCGCCCGCCACAGCACCAGCGCCACCAGCCAGAAGCCGAGATTGGCGAGCACGGTCACCGAGGTGAAGTTGGCGCGGATCTCGGTGCCGACGTCCAGCGACCCCTTCAGGCGGAAGAAATCCCACGCCACCAGCTTCCAGATCACCAGATTGGCGGGGAAGTTGGGATGGACGAGCAGTCCCACGCCGGCGCCGAGCAGCGGATAGGCGAGGAGCTGCCAGTCCCATCGCCGGCGCGCGACGCCGCGCAGCACGAACAGCAGCCAGAACACGCCGACGAACGCGTGCCACGCCGTGTACGAGAGCGCGTAGACAGCGGCGAGCAGGCCGAGCAGCCGGTAGCGGCCACTGCCCGCCGCGGCGAGCGCCAGCAGCAGCACGGCGAGCGACAGCAGCTCGGGACGCAGGCGCACCAGCCGCCATGCCACCTCCAGCGAACCCAGCCCGACCCACGCCGGTACCAGCAATCCCCACCAGCCGGCGAGGCGACAGCCGATGCCGGCAAGCAGCGCGAGCAGCAGCGCATCGAGCAGCGCCAGTCCCGCGCGTCCGGCGGCGAGCGGCGGCATCGATGCCGTCAACGGCGCGAGCAGCAGGTGGAAGAGCGGCTCCTTGTCGCCGAAGCCCGGCCCCATGGCGCTCGCTCGCAACCACGGTAGGTCGTTCGGAAGCCCGTGCTGCGCGATGAGCCGCGCCACGGCGAGGTGGTAGTAGGAGTCGGTGTCGTAGAGCAGCGGATGGCGCTGATAGAACGCCCAGAGCAGCGGCAGCGCGATCAGGAACGTGACCAGCGCGGCGAGCCAGGGGGCGCTGCGGGGCTCCTTCCAGGCGGCAAACAGGCCGGGGCGGCGCGCTGGCGGCATCCCCGGGGCAGGCTCCACTGCGGCATACTAGACCGGCGGGACTCCCGACTGGCATCGATCTCGCACTTGCCGCGTGCGTCTGACCGCCGCCGAGGTAGGTCGCTACTGGCAACGGAGGCAAAACCGAATGACCGCGACCCAGATGTTCCGCAAGCTCATCGACCCCGCCGACCCTGTGCAGGTCGACGAGTTCTACCAGAATTTCCGTCCGACCATCCCGATGGACCGTGCCCTGCTCTGCCTCGACTGCGAGTCGATCTTCGAGGCGGAAGGAACGCAGAAGTGCCCGTCCTGCGGCTCGAGCATGGCCTGGGCCATCGGCCGCGCCCTCAACCGCCCCACCAACGGCCACGTCCCCGCAGCGACGCACTGAGAGGGAGCGAGCGGCGCTGACGCAGACTCGACAAGCTGATGGGATGAAACGGTAGGCTTGCGGCGATGCCCGAGCGTCGCCGCAACCGCCGCTGGCCCCGGCAGCTCGAGGTGCGCTTCTGGAAACAGGGCGAGGAGGGGCAGGGCAGCCGCGCCATCTCCACCAACATCTCGCGCACCGGCATCTTCGTGCGCACCCAGATGGTGCTGCCCAGCGGCACGCGCATGCGCCTCGCCGTCGGCCACAGCGGCCGCAGCTTCACCATCGAAGGCGTGGTGATGCGGGCGCTGCGATCGCCGGCGCACCTGCAGTCGGTGATGCCGTCGGGGATGGGCGTTCGTTTTCTCGGGCCCGAGGAGTTGCTCGAGGAGTTGCTGCCGGCGATCGACTTCCAAGCCGAGGAGAAGGTGCTCGGCGGCATCGGCGCGCCGACGGCGTCGGTGCCGGAGGAGCCTCCGGCGGAGCCGGCGCGGCCGCCGTCAGGCGTGCACGGGACGATCGGTGAGCCTGCGCCCGCCGCGACGTCGCCGCGCGCCAACGCCACCACGGCGACAACGTCGCCACGCGGCGCCACGGCCCCCCCTTCACCGGGCGCGCACGAGGCCATCCAGCCTACGCAGCTGTTCCCACTGCGCTTCCGCGACCCCGACCAGTTCCGGCGCGTCTTCGACCGCGACGTCAAGACCGGCGGCCTCTTCATCCACACCAGCCGCCCGCCGGCGCTCGACGCCGTCATCATGGTGGAGGTCGGGGTCGAAGGTCTCACCGTGCCGCCGATTCGCCTCCAGGCGCGCGTAGTGCACCGCATGGAGCCGCCGCCCGACTCGCCACCCGGCAACCTGCTCGCCGGCATGGGCGTGCAGTTCCTCGACGTGGCGCGCGCCGTCGAGCAGCTGCGCGCCTTGTTGCGCTGAGGCAGCCGGTCCCGCGATCCCTTCTGCCGCCGTCCCAACGGCCGCGCAGCGTCGTCCTCTACAGGTGGCGACGCTCGCCACGCCTGATCGGCGCAGCTGGCGCCAAACCACTGCACCGCCGAGAGAAAGCGCCCACGCTCCGGCCGTGGCACTGCCGTTGCTCAACGCGCCGGCAGCGGAAACGTTTGTCCGCAATGAACAACCCAGACATGACCCCTCGACAGGGATGAGAGGAGAGACGGCGATGAAGCGATCGTGGTGGGTGGGCGGGGCCTTGCTCGTGTGTCTTGCCGCGGCACTGCCGGCGGAGGCGCAGCGTTATCGGCACGAGCGTTACGAGCGCTACGGCAACCAGCAGTCGGTGCGTTTGCGCCTCGGCCTGTTCACGCCCGAGGGCGACTCCGACTTCTTCGACCAGACGGCGTTCGACTTCACCGGCGAGGCCCAGGAATTCGAGGACGCCGTGGCCGGCATCGACTACGTCTACCAGATGCAGAGCAACTTCGGGCTGATGCTCTCGGCCGACTACTTCGAGGGGCAGCAGGACCAGTCTTACCGCGACTTCGAGGACAACCACGGCAACCGCATCAGCCACACGAGCACGCTGGAGATCACGCCGTTGACCGTGGGTCTGGTGGTGCGGCTCGCGCCCGAGCGTTCGCCGGTGGTGCCCTACGTCGGCGCCGGCGGCGGCATCTACGCCTGGCGCTACGAGGAGTCGGGCGACTTCATCGATTTCGGCGGCTCGACCCTGCCGGTGTTTACCGACACCCTGGAGGACGAGGGCACCGCCCCCGGCTACTACCTGTTGGCCGGGATCGAGGTGCCGATCTCGAGCTACTTCTCGATCATCGCCGAGGGGCGCTGGGACCGCGTCGACGACGAGCTGGGCGGCGACTTCGAGGACCTCGGCACCCTCGATCTGTCGGGCCGCCGAGTGATGGGCGGCATCTCCTGGAGCTTCTGAGTCGAGTAGCGCGGGGCCGGGCGGGG
>DATNCU010000220.1:0-3935 GCA_035607145.1 Thermoanaerobaculia bacterium | reverse complement strand
CGGACCGGAGCGGCGCCGCTTCGGGGCAGTTCTGGTACGCTGCCACCTCATGGAAGCCACGGAGATCCCGGCCACGCGTGCGACCTCACGGATCCGCGTGCTGCCACCGGAGCTGGCCGAGCAGATCGCGGCGGGCGAGGTGGTGGAGCGCCCGGCGTCGGTGGTCAAGGAGCTGGTCGAGAACGCCCTCGACGCCGGCGCCACCGCGGTCACCATCGACCTCGAGGCGGGCGGCCGGCGCCGCATCGTCGTCGCCGACGACGGCAGCGGCATGGGGCGCGACGACGCAGTGCTCGCCTTCGACCGCCACGCCACCAGCAAGATCGCGCAGTTCGAGGACCTGCTCCGCGTCGCCACGCTCGGCTTTCGCGGCGAGGCGCTGGCGGCGATTGCCGCCGTGTCCCGCGTCGAGTTGGTGACGAGTGAAGGTGGCGGTGCCGATTCCGGATGGCGCGTGCGCATCGACGGGGGCCGCGTGATCGCCGCCGAGCCGGCCGCGCGCGCCCGCGGCACCACCATCGAGGTGGCGTCGCTGTTCTTCAACGTCCCCGCACGCCGCAAGTTCCTCAAGACCGCGTCGACCGAGCTGCGCCGCGCGGTAGAAGTGGTGCAGGGCTACTGCCTCACGCGGCCCGAGGTGCGCTTCGAGCTGCGCCACGATGGACGCACGCTTCTCTCAGCGCCACCGGCTGGCCCCGGCGAGGCGGGGACGCGCGAGCGCATCCGCCAGCTCTTCGGCCCTGCGGTCGCCGACGACCTCGTCGAGATTGCCACCACGCGTCGCGGCGGCGAGTCCATCGCCGGCTTCGTCGGCCGCCCGGCCACGGCGCGCGCGCGGCGGCTGTTCGTCTTCGTCAACGGCCGCTTGCTGCGCGACCGCGCGTTGCTCGCCGCCTTCTACGGCGCCGTGCGCGAAGAGTGGAGGAGCGAGGAGGCGCCGTCGCTCTTCCTCTTCCTCGCCGTGCCGCCGGAAGAGGTCGACGTCAACGTCCACCCGCAGAAGGCCGAGGTGCGCTTCCGCGACCCCGGGCTGTCGGAACGCGTGCGTAGCGCTCTGCGCGACACGCTGCGCGGCATCCGCGGCGAGGCCGAGGCGCCGCTGCGCGCCGTGCGCTCGCTCGCGGCCCCGCCGTCGTGGGAGGGGCTCGGGGGAGGCTCGCACTCCGACGACGTTTTCGGGCGCGAATCGGAAGTGCCTACCCCCTGGCCCGGCACCGTCGCCGAGCCGATCGCCGGCTGGCCGACCGCCCCGAACCCGAGCGCGAGCGTCGCCACCGCGAAGATCGCCGAGGTCCGCTATCCGGCTCCCGCGCCGGTGCCGCTCTCCGGCCCCGGCGGCGGCCGCGCCTCGCTGCACCTGCTCGGCCAATACAAGGGCTCGCTGCTGCTGCTCGAGTCGCCCGACGCGCTGCTGCTGCTCGACCAGCACGCGGCGCACGAGCGCATCCTCTACGAACGACTGGCGCGCTCGCTCGCGTCGGCCGCGCCCGCGGTGCAGCGTCTGCTCGAGCCGCGCCTGCTCTCGCTCGGGCCGGCCGAAGCGCTGCGTCTCGGCGAGCTTGCGCCCGAGCTCGCGCCGCTGGGCTTCCACGTCGAGCCGCTCTCCGGCGGCGACCTCGCGCTCACGGCGGCGCCGGCGGGGCTCTCGCCCGACGAGGCGGAGGCGCTGCTCGTGCGCCTCGCCGGCGAGGACGAAGGTCCAGGCGACTCTGCTCGCCTGCGCGAGCGCGTCCTCGGCAGTGTCGCCGCCAGCCGCGCCTGCCGTGGCGCCATCAAGATCCACCGTCCGCTCTCCGGCCCCGAGATGGAGCAGCTGGTCTCGCAGCTGCTCGCCTGCGAAGACCCCTACACCTGCCCGCACGGCCGCCCGACGCTGCTCGAGATGCGCGACGCCGAGCTCGAGCGCCGGTTCTGGCGTCGATGAGCGACCCCGACGCAGCACGCCACACCGAGCGCATCGCAGCGTTCGAGGCGCGGCTGGGCCAAACGTTCACGGACC
The DNA here is from genome assembly GCA_035607145.1 of Thermoanaerobaculia bacterium. Lineage (GTDB taxonomy): Bacteria > Acidobacteriota > Thermoanaerobaculia > Multivoradales > JAIOJS01 > DASYQD01. The sequence goes on along the minus strand of DATNCU010000220.1, from coordinate 1,936 downwards.
GTACGCTGCTACGGCGGGCGCTCACCCATCGCTCGGCGAGCCAGGAGAGCCCCGGCGCCGCCTCCTATGAGCGCCTGGAGTTCCTCGGCGACGCGGTGCTCGGCGCGCTCGCGGCAGAGTTCCTCTATCAGCAGCTCGCCGAGGATGACGAGGGCGAGCTGTCGAAGGTGAAGAGCTATTTGGTGAGCGAGCCCGTGCTCGCCGACTTCGCCGTCGAGCTCGACCTCGGTCCGCTGCTGCGCTTGGGAGTGGGGGAGGAGCGTTCCGGCGGCCGCAGCAAACCGTCGCTGCTCGCCGACGCCGTGGAAGCGCTGATCGGCGCGCTCTACCTCGACGGCGGCCTCGAGCGCACGCGCGCCTTCGTCGCGCCGCTGCTGCGCGCCGGCCTCGACGCCTGGCAGAGCGGCGCCGCCCGCCGCGACGCGAAGACGGCCCTGCAAGAGCGCCTGCAAGGGACCGGTGCCGAGCCCCCCGAGTACCGCCTCATCGGCACCAGCGGCCCCGACCACCAGAAGCGCTTCGTCGTCGAGTGCTGGTCGGAAGGCCGCCTGCTCGGCCGCGGCGAAGGCTCGAGCAAGAAGCGCGCGGAGCAGGCCGCTGCCACGGCGGCGCTCGAGGCCGCAACGGGCGGAGGCGCGGTCCGGCCTTAACGGATCCGCAGCTCGCCCATGCCGCCGGTGGCGCGCACGCGCACCCTCGGCAGCCCGGCAGGCAGCTCGGCCACCGGCGTGTCGTAGACGCTGCGGTCGCCGAGCGACACCCGCGCCTTCTCGACGATGGCGGCGGCTTCGTCCTCGCGCGGCAGCTCGACCTGCGAGTCGCCCATGCTGAAGTGGAGGTCGACGTCGCCGTCGGCGCGCCACTTGCCGGAGAGGTCCACCAGCAGCTCGCCCATGCCGTGGCGCACGTTCACCTGGCGCGGGCTGGCGTTGCCGGCGCCGATCAGGCTCACCTGGCCCATCGAGCCCTCGACCTCGAGCAGCGACAGCGGGTGCGCCGTCGGGTCGCGGAAGGAGAGCCGGTGGTTGCCGGTGCTGAGCTGGAGCGACACGCGGTCGAGCGAGAGGCCGCCGAGCTCGATGTCGCTCTCGCCCATCGACACCTTGCCCTGGATCGACAGCGGGTGGTCGACGGGGATCTGCAGCCGCAGCCGGTTGGGCTGATGATGGTGGTGATGGCGTAGCAGGGCGAGCCCCTTGCCGCCGAACCGCAAGTGGTAGCGCCAGCCGGCGCCCTCCTTCTCCAGGCCCTCGTCGAGACGAAACGCCCCGGCGTTCCAGTCCGCGTCCAGCCGCAGCGGCGAGCCCGGCGGACCGGGCGTGACTTCCAGCTCCGCCATGCGGACGTGAAGCTCGACGACGCCGGCACCCGGCGGCAGCTGGTGGTCGAGCACCTGCTGGCGCGGATCGGGCTCGCGCCCCTCGTCGCCGGCAGCGATCAACCCCCAGACGACGGTGGCGGGGATGGTCACCAGCGCGAACAGCACCACGCAGCCGATGAGGAAACAGTTGCGGCTGCGGCGGGGCGGGGTGGGCGGAGGGGTTTCCTGCGGGATCATGGCGATTCTCCTCGACGAGTCGGTGCCCTGACAGGTGCCTACGAGGCGCGCGGCGTCCGTGTTTCAACCGCCGGCGATGACGGCGCGCGATCCGGGTACACTCTGCGGTCCCGCGGTGCCGGCTTCGGCGGCGCGGGTGGCCAGCGAACGAGGAGCGACGGTGAGCGAGACGGCGAGCGAGGCGACGACGACGAGCGAAGGGGCGGCGACCGCGAAGGACGTGGCGGTGCGCCACCTGCGCGAGCACGACGGCGAGCTGGTGAGCGTGCGCGGCTGGGTGGCCTCGGCGCGCTCGTCGGGGAAGATCGCCTTCCTGCAGGTGCGCGACGGCAGCGGCATCGTGCAGTGCGTGGTGAGCCGCCGCGACGTCTCCGAAAA
>DATNCU010000173.1:0-2871 GCA_035607145.1 Thermoanaerobaculia bacterium | reverse complement strand
CGACGTTGTCGGGCGGCGCTGAGGAGGCGAGGGCGAGCCCGAAGCCCGCCGCGTGCAGCGCGCGCACAAGCTCGCGCCCGCCGTCCATGGCAGGGAAGGCGGCGCTCACCTCGTCGCGGAACAGCGCCTCCTTGCGTGCGTCGAGCCGCGCTGCGTCGCTCGCGCGGCCCGGCCAGTAAGTGGCGATCGACTCGCGGCTGGTGCGGCCGAAGCTGCGCGCGAAGTCGCGTTCGGAGAAGGGCAGCTCTTCTTCGGCGGCGAGGCGGCGCCAGCTCCGCATGTGCGCGCCGTAGGAGTCGACGAGCACGCCGTCGAGGTCGAAGAGCACTGCGCGCATGGCGGCGCAGCTTAGCCGGCTCGCAGGCGCGGTCGTCTCCCGAGGAGCGAAGCGACGGTGGGGATCTCGATGCACACCGCGTCGCTCCGTTGCTGGTAGCGTTCGCCGTCGATGCGCACTGCGGAAGTGGTCGTGATCGGCGCCGGCATCGGCGGCATTGCCGCCGCTCACGAGCTCGCGGTCGCCCGCGGCGTGCGCGACGTGATCATCGTCGACGACCGGCCGCCGCTCACCGTCACCTCCGACAAGTCCACCGAGTGCTACCGCGACTGGTGGCCGCAGCCGGCGATGGCGGCGCTCATGGGGCGCAGCATCGCGCGCATGGAGGCGCTCGCCGAGGAGACCGGCAACGCCTTCGCGATGAACCGCAACGGGTACGCCTACGTTGCCGGCAGCGAGGAGAGTGCGGCAGCGCTGGCGAAGTCGGCGGCGGCGACGGCGGCGCTCGGCTCGGGACCGCTGCGCGTGCACCGCGGCACGCGCGACGACCCGCCGTGGCCCGACACGCCGTGGGAGCAGCTCGACCCTGCGCTGCGCGGCGCCGACTTGACGCTCGACCCGGCGCTCGTGCGCGCGCGCTACCCGTTCCTCGCCGCCGACGCACGGGCGCTGCTGCACGCACGCCGCTGCGGCTGGGTGTCGGCGCAGCAGCTCGGCATGGTGCTCCTCGAGCGCGCGCGTGAGGCCGGCGTGCGGCTCGTCGCCGGCCGCGTCTCGGCGATCGAGCGCGACGAGCGCGGCGTCGCGGCCGTGCGCATCGAGCCCGGCGCCGCGGCCGGCGCGAGCGAGGAGCACGTCGAGCGCATCGCCACGCGCCGTGTCGTCGCCGCACCCGGCCCCGGCCTGCCGCAGTTCGCGCAGCTCGCCGGCCTCGACCTGCCCGTCTTCTGCGAGCTGCACGCGAAGGTCACCTTCGACGACGTGCTTGGCGTGCTGCCGCGCCACCTTCCGCTCGTCATCTGGACCGACCCGGTGACGCTCGACTGGCCCGACGACGAACGCCGCGAGCTGGCCGCCGACCCCGCGCTCTCGTTCCTCCTCGGCCCGCTGCCGCCCGCCGTCCACTTCCGCCCCGAGGGCGGCGAGGAGAGCCGCAAGCTCCTCCTCCTCTGGGCCTTCGACGTCGCGCCGGTGCCGCCGGTCGAGCCGCCTGCGTTTGCGCCGTGGCTCGCCGAGGTCGTCGTGCGCGGCGTCGCCCGCATGGTGCCCGACTTCGCCGTCTATCTCCAACGCATGCGCCGCCCGTTCGTCGACGGCGGCTACTACACCAAGGTCCCGGACAACCGCGTCACCGTAGGGCCGACCGAGCTCCCCGGCCTCCACCTCCTCGCCGCCCTCTCCGGCTACGGCATCATGGCCGCCATGGGAGCCGCCGAGCTCCTCGCCGACCACCTCGCCGACTCACCACCCAACTGGGCACCCGACCTCGCCCCTGCCCGTTTCGCCGACGCCGCATATCGCGAGCAACTAGCCGGTGAAGCGGGTGCCGGCCAGCTGTAGCGCATGTCGCGATAGCGAGCGCCGAACCCATAGTCTCTGCTCTGACGCGACAGCCGGTGGGGGCGTCGGCCGGAGCGGGCGCCCGGACCGAGGGCTCCCACTCGCGCGCAGCGTCCTCGCGAGCACGAGTGGGAAACGGGCCGAGGCGGGGACCCGTGGAGGCCGGCGGCCCCACCGGCCCGCACGCGCCCCGGCCCCGCGCCCGGGTCGCACCCAGACTCAGTGGATGAGCTTCACGGTCACTGTCTTCGTCAACGGATTCACCGTAAACCGCGCCAGGTTGATCCCCGGCCCAGGCGTAGTCGGCGTGCTGCCACCCGCGTCGTTCGGATTGGTGACCTCCTGGTCGCTGACGATGCGGAACAGCGTCGGCCCGTTGACGAAGCCGATGACACGGTAGATGTAACGAGTGTTACCGGCGACCGCCGCCTCGACCCGCTCGTCGGGCCCGAGGTTGCCGGAGCTCATCAGCACCTGCCCACTCGTCGTGCGCAGCTCGAAGTCGAGGTCTGGATAAGCGACCGCCGAAGGCGTCGTCGACAGCGTGCCCGTGACCGAGCGCGCGCTGGGCTTGGTGGTGAACTCGACGTCCACGTAGTCGACCCCGTTGCCGACCAGGTTGCCCGCCGTGCCGATCAGGATGAGACCGGTGAGCTCCTCCACGAAGCGCGGGTTGGGCTGCGGCCGCGGCGCCGCGTCGAGGTCGCCGTCGGCGGGCTGGCTGCCGTTGGCGGGGGTCGGCGCCACCTCGACGCCGCCGGTGACGATGGCGTCGAAGGTGAACATCTGCGCCCGCGGATCCGCGAAGCGCAGGTTGCGCGGCTGCGAGGTCTGGCCGACGGCGAGCGAGGGCTGGAAGGCGAAAGCCGCCTGACTGCCGTTCTGGCCGCTGCCGCCGTTGTCGGCGTTGATGACCGACACCGTGGGGTCGCTGATGCTGACGACCTTCAAGGTGAGGGGCGTGTAGATGGTGCCGTCGGCGGCGCCGGCGCCGGCTTGGTTCTTCAGCGTGTGGTCGAAGGAGAAGACGCCGG
>DATNCU010000115.1:0-4474 GCA_035607145.1 Thermoanaerobaculia bacterium | reverse complement strand
TCGCCGCCGCCGGACCACCCGCGCATCGAGATCGTCGCGCCCGCCCTCTGTCGCCGCTACGCCGGCATCGTCATCCGCGGCGTCACCGTCGGTCCTTCGCCGGAGTGGCTGAAGCGGCGCCTGCTCGCCATCGGCTCGCGGCCGATCAACAACGTCGTCGACGTCACCAATTACGTGCTCTTGGAGCGCGGCCAGCCGCTGCACGCCTTCGACCTCGCGACCCTTCCCGACCGGCACGTCATCGTGCGCGAAGCGCGCGATGGCGAGTCGGTGCGCACCCTCGACGGCGAAGAGCGCAAGCTCGCGGCCGGCATGCTGGTGATCGCCGACCCGGCACGGCCGATCGCGCTCGCCGGCGTCATGGGCGGTCAGGAGACCGAGGTCGGCGAGGCGACGCGCGACGTGCTGCTCGAGAGCGCGTGGTTCGACACCAAGGCGGTGCGCCGCACCGCCAAGGCGCTGGGCATGCACACCGACGCCTCGCACCGCTTCGAGCGCGGCGTCGATCCCGAGGGGCAGCTCCCGGCCGCCCGCCGCGCGGCGGCGCTCATCGCCGAGCTCGCCGGCGGCACCGTGGTCGAGCCGGCGGTCGAGGCCGTCGGCGAGGTGCTGCCGCCGATCCCCGAGATCGTGCTCTCCCACCGCCGCCTCGAACGCTTCGCCGGCGGCGAGATCCCGCCGGCCGAAGTCGAGCGCCTGCTCGCCGGCATCGGCTTCACCCCACACGCGGCCGGCGGCGACGAGTGGCGCGTGGGCATCCCCCCCTGGCGCCGCTTCGACGTGCTGGAAGAGGCCGACCTCTTCGAGGAGGTGCTGCGCCTCCACGGCTTCGACCGCATCGCGCCGGCGCTGCCCGCCATCGCCGGCCTCGACGCTCCCGAGCTGCCCGGCCACAAGCTCCGGCGGACGGTGCGCGCGCACCTGGCAGCGGCCGGCTTCGTCGACTCGATCGCCTGGGCCTTCTACGGCGACGCCGAAGACGCGCGCTTCGAGGCCTTCGGCGCATCCTTCGAGTCCGGCAGCGACGAGCCCGGCCCGGCGCTCGCCCTGGTCAACCCGCTCTCGGAGCGCCACGGCCGCATGCGGCGCTCGCTGCTACCGGGGCTGCTCGAGTCGGCCTCGTTCAACCGCCGCCGCGGCGCACCTGCCGTGCGCCTCTTCGAAGTGGGCCGCGTCTATTGGCGCGAAGCCGACGGCACGCCGCGCGAGACCGAGCACGTGGCGATGGTGCTCGGCGGCCGCGAGGGCAATCCCTGGCAGCGGCCCGTGGAGCTGGACCTCTTCGACGCCAAGGGCGCCGTCGAGGATCTCGCCGCGACCCTCGGCCGCGAGCTGGAAGCGAGGCCGGCGGTGGTGCGCGGGCTCGTCCCCGGTCGCGCCGCGCGGCTGCATCTCTCCGCCGACGGCCCGGCGGTGGGCATCCTCGGCCAGCTCGACGAGCCCGAAGCGGGGTTCCCCCTCTTCGTTGCCGAGCTCGCCACCGCGCCCTTCGTGCCGCTGCCGCCGCCGGTCAAGGTGGAGCAGCCGTCGCGTCACCCCGCGGTGGCCGTCGACCTCACCTTCACCCACGCGCTGGAGGTCCCCTGGTCGTCGATCGCCGCCGCCGTCGAGTCCGCGCGCCCCGCGGAGCTGGTCGCCTTCGAGCTGGAGAACCGCTACCAGGGCCAAGGCGTGCCAACGGGCGCCGTCAACACCACGATCCACTTCGTCTACAACGCCGCCGATCGCTCGCTGACCCAGGAAGAAGTCAACGCCCGCCAGGCGGCGATCGCCGCGCTTCTCCAGGAGCGTTTCGGCTGGCGCGGCGAGGCCGCTGCCTCATGAGCGACCGGCCGCCGGCATCAGGTACGCTTCCTGGGATGGACACGCCCTCCGGCAATGCCTCCTCGCCCGCTCCCTGGCTCGCGGAACTCGAGCAGCGAGTCCGCCAGGCGGTCACCGAGATCGGCCGCCTCCGCCAGGAGAATCGCCGCCTCGAGCGCGAGCTGGCGAAGCTCAAGAAGTCCGGGGGCGACGGCGCCGCGGCCTGGGAGCGCGAGCGCACCGAGGTCCGCGAGCGAGTCGAGCGGCTGGCCCGCCACCTCGAGGAGCTGCTGGGCCCCGAGGCGGCCTCCGACCTCCGCGGTTCCGAGCCCCCGCCGCTGGCGCCCTGACGACGGCCCCCGCGGCCTGGGCTCCTTGGCGGCGCGCACGCGCGCGCTCCCAACCCCGCCTCGCCAGGGCGTTAACCCTTGACCCCGCTGAGGCTAGGCGCCCCGAGCCCTGTGTTATATTGCCGACGGCTCCCGCGGGGCCTGCTAGCTTGGCGGGAGTCGGGTTCTTGGTTTCAACGAAGAGACGCCAATGGCGAGTGGCACGGCGACGACCACTGAGGTCGAGATCTTCGGCGCCGTCTACTCCGTCCGCGGCGAGCAGGAACGCGAGTACCTCCAGGAGCTGGCGAAGACGGTAGACCGCACCATGCGGCAGGTCGCCGACAAGGTGACCACCCTTGATGCGGGCAAGATCGCCATCCTGGCGGCGCTCAACCTGGCCGACGAACTGTTCCAGAGCCAGAGACGACAGGAAGGGGAACGGGAAAGGATTACGGAGACCGTGGCGCACCTCACCGGCGAGCTGCAGCGGGCGCTCGACGGCCAGGCCCGTTAGGGTGGGGGCCGAGGCAAGCGGACGGTCTTTGGACAGGCCATTGAAATCGTGAAAGTTGGAGTGTGTTGCATCCCCTGCACCGGTTCGTGATGGGTCGAGCACTGTAGAACCAACACTCATGTCCCGGGAGTCCAGATCCCATGCGGCCCGTGCCTGCCCCGCTTCGACGGGGACGCTGACGGCTCGTGGGGAGGGCACCCACCTGGTTGAGGCCAGGTTCTAGAGCGAAGACCCACACGGCCGGGCGGGGGATGTACCTTCCACCCCGCGACGGCCACCCTCCCGAGCCACCTTCCGGTCCGCTCCGGCGACCGGGGGTGATCGCGTGGACTTTGCAACCATCGCAGGTGCGGTCGCCATCGCGGTGGCGCTCGCCCTCGTGCTCTATTGGCTGCTGCTGCGGCGCAACGCCAAGCGCATCCTGGCGCAGGCCCGCCGGCAGGCCCAGAAGACGCTCGAGGAGGCCGAGCGCGCGGCGGCGGCCAAGGCGCGCGAGGCCGAGCTCGCCGCCAAGGAGAAGCTGCTCCAGGCGCGCAGCGAGTTCGAGAAGGCCTCGCGCAGCGAGCGCAACGAGCTCGAGTCCCTCGAACGCAAGCTGCGCGACCGCGAGGACGGCGTGCTGCGCCGCGGCCAGGACCTCGAACGGCGCGAGAAGGATGCGACGACGCTGGAGAAAGCGGTCGGCGTCCGCGAGAAGCAGCTCGAGGCCCGCGAAGGCGAGCTCGAGCGGCTGGTCGCCGAAGAGCGCAGCAAGCTCGAGCACATCGCCGGCTTGACCGTGCAGCAGGCCAAGGAGGAGCTCGTTCGCGGCCTGGAGAACGACGCCCGTATGGAGGCCGCCCACCTCGTCAAGCGCATCGAGGACGAGGCCCGCGAGACTGCCAACAAGCAGGCGCAGCGCATCATCGGCATGGCGGTGCAGCGCGGCGCCTCCGACTACGTCTCGGAGACCACGGTGTCGGTGGTGGTGCTCCCCTCCGACGACATGAAGGGGCGCATCATCGGCCGCGAGGGTCGCAACATCCGCGCCCTCGAGATGGCGACCGGCGTCGACCTCATCGTCGACGACACGCCGGAGGCGGTGATCCTCTCCGGCTTCGACCCCTTCCGCCGCGAGATCGCCCGCGTCTCGCTCGAGCGCCTGATCGTCGACGGCCGCATCCACCCCGCCCGCATCGAGGAGGTGGTGGAGAAGGTCAAGGCCGAGTTCGAGGAGCGCATCCAGCAGGAGGGCGAGGCGGCTCTCCTCGAGCTCAAGATTCCGCGCATCCACGTCGAGCTGGCGAAGCTGCTCGGGCGCCTCCGCTACCGCACCTCCTACGGCCAGAACGTGCTCAACCATTCGAAGGAAGTGGCGTGGCTCGCCGGCGCCATGGCGGCGGAGCTCAAGGCCAACGTCCAGGTGGCCAAGCGCGCTGGTCTGCTGCACGACATCGGCAAGGCCGTCGACCGCGAGATGGACGGCACCCACCTCGAGATCGGCATCGACCTGCTGCGCAAGTACGGCGAGAACGAAGACGTGGTGCACGCCATGGCCTGCCACCACGGCGACTACGACCCGCAGACGGTGGAGGCGGTGCTGGTCACCGCGTCCGACGCGCTGTCGGCGGCACGTCCCGGGGCGCGGCGGGAGATCCTCGAGACCTACGTCAAGCGGCTGGAGAAGCTCGAGGAGATCGCCCAGTCCTTCAAGGGCGTGCAGAAGTGCTTCGCCATCCAGGCCGGGCGCGAGATCCGCATCATCGTCGACAGCAAGAAGATCCCCGACGAGCAGGCGATCTGGCTGTCGCGCGACATCGCGCGGAAGATCGAGGCCGACCTCACC